>NZ_DATIRM010000173.1:0-2180 GCF_035469765.1 Psychrobacter sp. | reverse complement strand
AGCTACTTTGTTATCAGCTCATGATTGACATAAATCACGCCGCGCACTCGACAGCAGCACGGCAGGAGTTCATCTTCTTCAATCATAGCAAGCGGCTCAAACGGATAATCAATGACATGTGAGCTGGCAACACGTTTGATTCGGCAGCTGCCACAATAGCCTTCCTTACACTGATAATTGATATCATGGCCGGTGCGTAGCAATCCATCAAGCAGACTTTCGTCGTCATGCAAGTAAAATTGCTTTTTACTCGTCATTACCCAAGTCATAGTTTTATCCTGTTTGTTTCCCTATTATTTTGTACTGCCTACACGATACTTTTTCATAAATTATTGTTTAAAAATCTATAGCTCAAAATCATCAAAGTCGCTGTCTGATAAGTCTGAGTCAATCTGACCGACCAAGTATGAGCTGATTTCAGTTTCTTGCGGGGCAACTTGCACGTTGTCAGATGATAACCATGTATTAATCCACGGGATAGGGTTTGATTTAGAATTTGGGAATGCGACCGGTAAGCCAACCGCTTCCATACGTAAATTGGTGATATATTCGATATATTGGCAAAGAATGTCTTTATTTAGACCAATCATTGAGCCATCTTTAAACAGATAGCCTGCCCATTCTTTTTCTTGCTCAGCCGCTTTACGGAATATCTCGATACTTTCTTCATAGCACTCTTTGGCGATCTCGACCATCTCTGGATCATCACGACCGATACGCATCAAGTTAAGAATATGCTGCGTGCCGGTTAAATGTAGCGCTTCATCACGAGCAATTAGCTTAATAATCTTGGCATTACCTTCCATCAGCTTGCGCTCAGCAAAGGCAAACGAGCAAGCAAATGACACATAGAAGCGAATGGCTTCTAAGACGTTGACTGCCATCAAGCATAAGTAAAGCTGCTTTTTCAGAGATTTTAAATCGACGGTAATTTGCTTACCATTTATGGTGTGCGTGCCTGCGCCGTACAAGTTGTACAACGATGAGCTGTAATATAAATCATCATAATACTTGGCGATGTCCGCGGCACGCCCTAGGATATGCTCGTTTTGCATGATGTCATCAAAGACGATAGCAGGGTCATTGATAATATTACGAATGATATGGGTATAGCTGCGCGAGTGAATGGTCTCAGAAAACGTCCACGTCTCAATCCACGTTTCAAGCTCAGGAATCGATACCAGTGGCAATAGCACCACGTTTGGGCTACGACCTTGGATAGAATCGAGTAGCGTCTGATATTTTAGGTTACTGATAAAGATATGCTGCTCATGTGAGGACAGATTGCCATAGTCCATACGGTCACGTGACACATCGACTTCTTCTGGACGCCAAAAGAACGACAATTGCTTTTCGATCAACTGCTCAAAGATAGGATGCTTTTGCTGATCGTAGCGTGCTACGTTGACCGGATTACCAAAGAACATTGGCTCTGTTAGCGCATTATTTGGCGTCTGGGAAAAAATCGAGTATGTCATCGTTCTACCTTTATAATAAATACAGTTATGAATCTAAAATTTAATCTGCTGTTTCTAACAATGCGGCTTTAAACTATCAGCAACCGCACATTATAAGTTTTCTAATGATATTTGTGTCGGTGCGTGCCCATCATTCATATAGGCTTTAAATATCTCGCTAAGCTCGACATCATCTAAGCCTTCTAGCTCATCGACAGCACTCTTACGCAGAGTCTCTAAGTCTACACTTTCCGTTGCTTTTTTTAGCGGTCTTTTAATAGCCTTTTTTGGCTCTTTTGCTGCTTGTTTTTTGGGTGCTGTGCTGTCGCTTAATTGCTGACGAGCGTCCTCGATATCAACGGTGACTTGGACGATGTAGGACTGACCATCGTTTAGGTCTGAAAATACGTTTGGGATAAACAAACCACCGTCTTTGATGATTGCGGTATATTGCACGTCTATGACCTCCGTCATTTTATTCTGTCTGTGTGTTTCAATTATAGCGGTAAAGCTAAAGGGTTTTTATTTAGTAGGAAATAGGGCGTTTGCCGCCTTTTATAGTGACTACTTTAACGTCGACTATGGTTGGCGTGTCGCAAGGCTGTCATATACTTTGTTATTCTCTCTTTTGCCTACTGCTAGCACGTATACAACGACGACATCATCTTTGACGGTATACACCAGACGATAGCCTATGGTGCGCAATTTAATTTTATAAGTATC
>NZ_DATIRM010000172.1:0-6568 GCF_035469765.1 Psychrobacter sp. | reverse complement strand
ACACTTAATTGAGAACTTCTTTGCCAAGATTAAGCAATACCGTGCGATTGCTACTCGCTATGACAAGTTAGCCTGTCATTTCTTGAGTGCTATTCATCTGGTTTCTTCTGTTATTTGGCTTAATTGATGACACGCCCTAGTTAAGTTAACTTTTACAAGAATGTGACTAATTTTTCTAACATAAGTTAATATTTCTTTCCTAACGTTACCACAATATGTTGCCTAGAACACAAAGCAATTAGACTAGCATATGAGAAATTAATACTTATTTGACTCATGTTGCAATACTAAAATTTAGTCTTTAATAATAGTTCAGAACGATGCCAAAATCCGCCAGTATGGTCGCGCATTTATGGAGCTGTGCCAGAAACAACTATACCAAACCGTTACTCCTAGCTTACCCCACCTTTACCGAACTTATGCTTAAATGATAAAATAGAGTCTAGAACGTCATTCAGCGTTTGATTTATTTTTTATTATGCATGTATTGCTGGACGCCTAGACATCTCGTTATTACTGATTGCTGATTGTTACTGGGTGTCGATCACTGCATGTCCATTTGCTCTTATGTAAACAGGTGGTACCGCTCATGGAAAAATTCGTAGCGATCATTATGGCAGTTTTTGCCGCCCCCTTGCTTATCGGTGGCGCTTATCTGCTCTCTCTAGGCGGTAGTCCTTACTATCTTTTTGCCGGCGTTATCATACTGACGACGGCATTTTTATTGTTCAAAAAATATTGGAGTGCTTACGCACTCTACGCCATCTTTATAGTAGCGACCATTGTTTGGGCACTTTGGGAATCTGGATTTTATTGGTGGGCGCTAGCGCCTCGTGTTGGCTTCCCGCTCATATTTGGTCTGTTGATGCTCTTGCCATGGGTATCAAATAAGATGCGTGGTCACAAGACTCAAGTATCGACGAGCTCTGCTAGTAGGACATCAACCATAGACACTGTTAAGAAAAACCCTCTTTATTATTGGGGATTGCTCGCTAGCGTGGGTGTGGGTGCATTGCTCTCTTTTGGAAGCTTAGCAAACAATGCCACTGACAAGTTAGGCGAGCTCAATTTAACAGCCATCGATGATGGCGATCAAGATACCACTTCATCTGATACGTCTGCAAATCTTGGTGACCCACTATCAAATGGCCAACAAACACCAGACGGCGAGTGGAGCGCGTATGGTCGTACTAACTATGGGCAACGCTATTCTCCCCTAACTCAAATCAACACTGATAATGTCAAAAATTTAGAGCTTGCTTGGCAAATCCAAACAGGTGATGTCAAAGGTCCTAATGATGTCGGTGAGACTACTTATCAGGCAACGCCATTAAAAATCGGCAATGCTCTGTATATGTGCACCCCTCATAACTGGGTGCTGGCATTGGATGCAGACTCTGGTAAGACACTATGGAAGTTTGATCCCAAAGTAGAAAAGAACCTACAACGCCAACACCAAACATGTCGAGGCGTGTCTTATTATGCTGGTCAAGCTGGCACGGATAGTACTCCTCTAGTTGCTAATGATGAGGCAAACAGTGATAGCGCCATCAATGATACAACGGCTAATAATACAGCCATAACCAACAAACCTGCTGCGCACAGCAATATGATGGTTCAAAAAGTTACTGGTAATACTTTTGAAAGCGCATCTAAACAATGCGATGCCAAGATATTTATTCCAACCTCTGATGCTAAGTTATATGCACTTGATCCAAATACTGGGCAACGCTGTCAAGATTTTGGTGACGATGGTGCATTAGATTTGATGCATAATATGCCATTTAATCAGGCAGGATATTATTATTCGACATCGCCACCAGTAGTTGCAGGGGATGTGATTATTGTAGCTGGCGCAGTCAATGACAACTATGATGTCAACTCACCCTCTGGTGTGATACGTGCTTATGATGTCAATACGGGTGAACTCATGTGGAATTGGGATGCAGGCGATCCTGAAAACACAGCGCCCTTTGATATCAATGACCCAGCCCAGACTTACAAAACCAGCTCACCAAACTCATGGGCAATCGCCAGTGCCGATGAAGAGCTTGGATTGGCGTATTTTCCTATGGGCAATCGTACGCCCGATCAGTTAGGTAGCTATCGAAGCGCTGCTGAAGAAAAGTATGCAACGTCTGTTGTCGCGCTAGATATTAAGACAGGTGAAGCGCGCTGGGTCCAGCAGTTTGTCCATCATGACCTTTGGGATATGGATACCCCTGCTCAGCCAACGTTACTTGACTTAGATACAGCTGATGGTGTCCAACCTGCTTTGGTTGTACCAACTAAACAAGGTGACGTATACGTCTTGAACCGCGCAACAGGCGAGCCTATTGTGCCGGTTAAAGAGCGTCCTGCACCGCAAGGATATCTTGTAGCAGGAGAGCATGCAGCACCTACTCAGCCTTACTCTGGCTTGAGCTTTGAGCCTGAACCATTGACTGAAAAAGATATGTGGGGCGCCAGCCTTATTGATCAAATGATGTGCCGTATTGAGTTCAATCAGCTCAACTATGATGGTCGCTATACACCGCCATCAACCAATGGTAGCTTGGTCTACCCTGGTAACTTCGGCACCTTTAACTGGGGAGGCATCGCTGTCGATCCTGAAAATGGCGTGATGTTCGGTATGCCGACATATTTGGCATTTACCTCAAAACTCATTCCTAGAGACACATTGGGTGATGCGGAAACCAATAAAGGAGAGCAAGGAGTCAATGCTAATGAAGGCGCAGATTATGCCGTAGAGCTTGGGCCTTTCTTATCACCGCTCGGTGTACCTTGTCAGCAGCCACCATGGGGCACGATAGCAGGTGCTGATCTGGCCACAGGTGAGATTGCTTATCAGCGCAAGAACGGTACCGTACAAGACTTATCCCCTATCCCTATAAAATTTGAGCTAGGTGTCCCTGGTATCGGTGGGCCTATCATCACTAAAGGCGGACTAGCATTCTTGTCAGCGGCGACCGAAAACAACTTCCGAGCTTATGATCTGAAGAATGGCGATGTGCTATGGAATGTTCGTATTCCAGCTGGCGGTCAAGCCACACCGATGACTTATTTGAACTCTAAAGGTGAGCAAATGGTGATATTAGTTGCTGGTGGACATGGTTCAGTTGGTACGACCATTGGTGATTATATCGTGGCGTATAAGCTTGGTGACCAATCTAAATAGTCATTCAACCAAATAACGTCATGTTGATAAAGTATTAATGATTTGATTCATTGCCGCTTTATCACTAGCCAATCAAAAAAGCAGGTAACTTAGGTTGCCTGCTTTTTTTAGTGCTGCAATATTGCTTGTGCCCTATTCATAATGTATTACAACTTTATAGGCACGCCTTTATATCTATAAACGCACATTGATAATTGTTAAGTGAGCTTAAATACTGAGTTAGTCTACTTTGTTATGATTCATTAACACTGACTAGAGGTACTTGAAACTATCACTGACTATAAGCATATCAGTAGAAAATAATTAATACACTACTGGATAATTTATGAGTAACAAAATCCCTTTATCTTTCCTAGATCTCGCACCTGTCCCTGAAGGCAAAACCATCGCTGAAGGCATTGCCCAAACCGTCGAGACAGCGCAGCAAGCTGAAAAATCTGGCTTAAACCGGTATTGGATGGCAGAGCATCATAATATGCCCGGTATTGCTAGTGCAGCGACGTCAGTGCTACTGTCGCATATTGGTGCTCAGACCAAACGCATACGTATTGGCGCAGGTGGCGTCATGCTGCCCAATCATGCGCCGCTTGTTATCGCAGAGCAGTTTGGTACCTTACAAGCATTATACGGCGACCGCGTAGATTTGGGTTTGGGTCGTGCGCCCGGTACAGACGGTGCAACTTTTAAGGCATTACGTCGCCAGATGCAAGATGCTGATCGCTTTCCACAAGATGTGCAAGAATTAATATACTTTTTGGGGAATGGCACAGATGATAGTCCCGTACAGGCATTTCCGGGTGCAAAATCTAATATTCCTATTTGGATATTAGGTTCTTCCCTTTTCGGTGCGACCTTAGCAGCGCATTTGGGACTACCGTATGTGTTTGCTTCACACTTTGCACCGCAAATGCTTGGACAAGCCATCAATGCATATCGCGAGCAATTTAGACCGTCGGCTTATTTAGACAAGCCTTATGTTATGCTAGCGGCAAATTTATTGCTTGCGGATGATGACGCGACGGCGCAGTATCACTTTACTTCAGCCCAGCAGAGCTTTGTGCGCTTACGCCGAGGTGAAACGGGTCAAATGCCTAAGCCTACTCATGATATGGATAGTATTTGGAGCGCTTCTGAGAAAATGATGGTGGATAGTGCGTTGTCGGTATCGTTTATCGGCTCTGTTGCCACTGTTCAACCAAAGCTTGCAGCGTTCCTTGCTACCTATCAGCCAGATGAGCTAATTGTTACAGCAAACGTCTATGACCAAGCGGCCCGTGTGCGCTCACTTGAGCTTGTCTCTGAGCTTAATTTGTTTGATTTACAACCAACAGAAGCATTTGTATAACTAAAAAAACCTCCCCATTTAACGATGAGGAGGTTTTTTAATCAGGGTTTGATAAATTTTTAATAACTGTCTTTTTATTTAACCCTTGTTTTATAAATGACTATATATTTCTCAAGCAGTGGTTAAATTAGCCCCATGGCACGCAATATTGCGGCGCCAATTGCCATACCAAACATACCCACCACTGTGGTAAATGCCAAAATATTAGCGGCTAAAATATCGTTACCACCCATCGCTTTTGCCATCACATAGCTTGCTGCAGCCGTTGGTGAGGCAACCATCAAAAACAGTACGCCCAGATGTACACCCGTTAAGCCAAAAGCGAAACCAACCGCTATTGCTACTAGCGGTGCTATAACAATGCGCCCAATACTCGCCTGCATCGAGAGTCCAGATGGATGCAGCATTGATTTCAAATTAATGCTGGCACCGGCACAAATCAGTGCAAGTGGCAATGCAACCGCTGCCAATAATCCACCAGTGGTATGAATGACACCTGCAAGTGGTGGCAGTGGCAATGCTTTATAAGTAAATGCTGCCACAAGGGCAATAATAAGTGGATTGGTCAATAGCTTTTTGACAATCATACTACTACGACTGAGCCAAGTATCGTCCATACTTTTCGACACACGGCTAAGCGTAATCACCGCTAAGATATTAAACAATATCGTCACCACACCCATATAGACGGCACCGATACTTAAGCCGCTTGTGCCATAAGCGTTGGCAACTGTCGCAAGTCCAATAATCGCCATATTACTGCGGAAGATGCCTTGTACGAAAACCCCTTGATTAGCAGGGTCACTGATAAAACGTTTGGCATAGAGCTCAGAGCCGATAAACAAGATAAAGGTCACCACAATGCCCGCAACTATCAATACAACTTGCTTGGCATAATCAACATCACTATCGACCACGCTAAAAAATAGTAGACATGGCAGGCAATAATTAAAAACAAAATTGGACGCCTGATCGACAAATACCTGATCCGCCTCACCACGTCTTTTCATAAAAAAACCCAACCACATTAAAAAAAGGTTGGGCAGGACAATAGTAATTGCAAATAAAATAGCTTCGATCATAAATAAGCTCAAGTTAGCAAGACGCTCAAAATAATAAGAACATTATTGCTGTCGGTCGCGTTGGATTATGGAAGTTTCACTATAGTGTATGTTGCATCGCTATTTATGAGTTGGCTTTTTTATCCAGTTGCCGTCGTCGTTTTTTTCGTAGACGTTTTTGACTGCCGCCCACGCGGTAGCAAACCAGAGTGATTCATCATCGTACTCTTTACTGGCGCTATTAAAGGCGGCTCGAAAGATCTCTTGTGCGTGTTTCGGTAGGTTATCTTTTACAGCGTCTGGTAAGTCTGACAATTTATCATAAGGCATGAGTGTTCTCCTTGTCTGTGATTGTCTCTTTGATTTATTATGGTTAATTGACCGTCGTTTTTATCTTTTATGCTTTTTATTACATCATCAATGTTAACGGTTTTATTGTTAAAAACAACATTATACCCCTAATGCTGCTTGTACTTTTTTCTGTTTTTTAACTGTCATTGCCAATAGCTGAATAGCAGCAGGTGTGACACCGCTAACACGCCCAGCTTGTGCCAAAGTTGCCGGACGAATTTGCGTCAATTTTTGGACAATCTCATTGGACAATCCAGACACCACACTATAATCAAAATCCATGGGTAGCACTGTGTTCTCCAAACGCTTCATCTGATCGATATCTTCTTGCTGACGATCAATATAGCCTGCATATTTGACAGAGATTTCAATCTGCTCTCCGACTTGACTATCAACCTCAGAGCCTGTAATCGCTGCAATATCATTAAAATGTATTTGTGGACGCTTGAGCAAATCATAAGCCGTCGATTCTTTAGACAGCACCTCTCCTGTTTGTGCGGTGACTTGTGCACCCAACGCATTGATAGGCGTTGCCCAAATATCTTTGAGGCGCGAAGTTTCTGAGGCTATCGCTTCCATTTTTTCTTCATAAGCCTGCCAGCGCACATCATCTACTAAGCCAAGCTTGCGACC
>NZ_DATIRM010000171.1:0-2304 GCF_035469765.1 Psychrobacter sp. | reverse complement strand
TAAAGATCTTGGACAATGTTTAAATAGCAATGAAGTTAAAAAAGTCCCAACTTATATAAAGTTGGGACTTTTTTATTTTTCAGATATGTTTATCACTATATGTAGCACATGAATAGGGTTATAGCCTAATACCTATCAGCAATGCACTATGCTACATACATTGCCCTTTTACATAACCGATGGCAGAGGTAGTGCCACATGCTGAGCAAGCATTGCCAGCAGTGCGGTAACTGATGCCGGATGGGGTTTTTACCGTGACGCAGACAGGGTCGTATTGTGCGGTGCACATGGTCTGCTCAGGATTAAAAGGTGGGCATTTGGTAAAAGGATTGTTGACTGAACCTTGATTATTTGTCGGGCTCTGGTCTTCAGTGGTATGAATAGGCTCAGAATAAGTGTTACTTGGAATGTTATTACAGCCCGTCAATGCTAGAGTTGCTGACAGCCCAAGTAATGACAAGTAAAATTTGAATCCATAATTCATAGTAGTATCTCCTTATAAATAATGCTCAATAAATTCCTTTTATCGACATTCAAGGGTAAACATAGAAGTCATAAAATGCTATACAGCCATCATAGCCTATTTATCATTAGCTATCTATTGAAGCATAGTTAATAAAAAGCCCAAGCTTATCGTTAAGCTTGGGCTTTTTGGACATCTATTATTGCAATATTGTTCGAAGACAAGAAAATTCAACCAATCTTCTTGTCTTAGCTTGCAGGCTTATCATCTTTATTAAGCTGAATATATTTATCAAAGTTCTGTGCATAATCTGTCAAATTGTCGCTTAGCATTTGACGATATTGCTTGGTATAAAACTCAACAATATCGTCTTTTTCTTTGGCGAAATCATCACCCTTTACAAAGCCAATAGAAGCAACAGACGCGCTATAACGTGCAGCGGCATAAAGCAATGACGCACCTACTTGTCCTGAGTGCGCATCAGGACCCAATTGACTGTTTGCCACGCCAATGATGGCATCGGCACGTTGATAAAACGACTGCATTTCAGGGGTGATTTCAAGAGCGGCATCAATATCGTCATTTTGGGTATCGTTTGGCATGTTGTCTTGAGACATAAGCGCCTCCTAATAATGGTAGGTAAATTTACATTTATCACAGAAATTGAATAACTGGATAAAACAATAAGGTGTTAAGCACAAATTTTATAGACCAGCGTCTGCTTTTAAAATCTCAGCTTTGTCTGTTTTTTCCCACGTAAAGGCAGTTTCAGAACCTTGACGACCGAAATGTCCAAAAGTAGCTGTCTGTTGATACATTGGCTGTAGCAAGTTAAGCATACGAGTAATACCATACGGACGTAGGTCAAAATGCGTGCGAATCAAGCTAATGATTTCATCATTACTGATTTTGTTAGTACCAAAAGTGTTAATCGAAATCGAAGTCGGTTCAGCAACGCCAATGGCATAGCTCACTTGTACTTCACAGCGATCTGCAATACCCGCAGCTACGATGTTTTTGGCAACATAACGAACGGCATAAGCAGCACTGCGATCCACTTTTGAAGGATCTTTCCCACTAAATGCGCCGCCGCCATGACGTGCCATACCACCATAAGTATCAACGATAATCTTACGACCGGTCAGTCCTGCATCACCAACAGGTCCACCGATGACAAACTTACCAGTTGGATTGATATGATAGCGTGTACCGGCATGTAGTAGCTCTGCTGGCAGTACTTGCTTGATAATCGATTCCATAATCGCTTCTTGCAAGTCTGTTTGCGAGATACTTGGATCATGCTGCGTCGATAATACCACCGCATCAATAGCAACGGGTTTATTGCCGTCATATTTAAGGGTAACTTGTGCTTTGGCATCTGGACGAAGCCAAGGCAGCTCGCCTGAGCGGCGTAGCTCAGACTGACGCTCCATCAAGCGATGAGCATACTCGATAGGGGCGGGCATCAATACTTCGGTCTCATTGCTAGCATAGCCAAACATCAAACCTTGGTCGCCTGCGCCTTGTTCTTCAGGGTCAGCGCGGTCAACACCTTGCGCAATCTCAGGAGATTGCTTGCCAAGCATATTAATAACGGCACATGTCTCGCCGTCAAAGCCCAAGTCTGAGTGATGATAGCCAATGCCATTAACCGTATCACGCACGATGCGCTCAACGTCGATATTTGCTGTAGTGGTAACTTCACCTGCTAGTATAACAGCACCTGTCTTAACCAGCGTTTCGCACGCCACACGCGCATTTAAATCTTGACGTAAGATGGCATCGAGGATGGCGTCTGATATTTGGTCAGCCATTTTGTCAGGATGACCTTCGCTCACAGA
>NZ_DATIRM010000170.1:0-2967 GCF_035469765.1 Psychrobacter sp. | reverse complement strand
TTTAGCTGACTACTTTGGCTCAACCGAAGCGCTTTATAGCTATGAGGCGTGGCGCAATACCTACTGGATTATGGCAGGAGTGATGGGTATCGGTGTGATAACGACGCTGGTCATTCATGAGCCGGTGAGTGAGCAAGTGCGTGTCCCAAGACAGACGTCAGATTATACGCGCTTGGTACTAGTCTTTGCCTTGTCGGTGGTTGGTTTCGTCATGGTATTTGCCAATATTGGTGCCATACTGCCTGAAACTGAGAGTGCGCTTTTAGGTTTCTTAATTGAAATTGTGCATTTAACACTGAGTTTAATCACTGCTTTAGTCATCGGTTATGGCTTGGTAAAAGTAGGACTGGTTAAAAAAGAGGTGGCAAAAGCGACTTGGGTTGAGCCCATTGCAGATTTTTTCCGCCGCTATGGCAAAAAAGCACTGCTTCTCTTGGCGCTGATTGGTCTTTACCGCATTTCTGATATCGTCGCTGGGGTAATCTCCAACGTCTTTTATCTCGATATGGGTTTTACCAAAACAGATATTGCCAACGCCGTGAAGCTAGTCGGGGTCATTATGGTGATTGCTGGTGGCTTTTTGGGCGGCTTAATGGCACAAAAGCTACGTATGATGCAAGCGATGATGGTCGGTGCAATTTTGGCATGTGTGACCAATTTGCTGTTTGTGTTATTGACTTATCATCAAGGAAGTCTGCCAGTGATGTATGTGGCGGTGATTTTTGATAATTTAGCAGCAGGCTTGGCAAGTGCTGTATTTATTGCCTTCTTATCAGCACTGACCTCTATTCGCTTTACTGCCGTACAATATGCGATTTTTTCCTCACTGATGACGTTACTACCAAAAGTTTTGGGCGGTTACTCGGGCAGTATTGTTGATAACATGGGTTATCCGTTCTTCTTTATTTTCACTTTTGCTATTGGTATTCCCATTTTGGTTCTGATTTATTTGGTCGATAAACATATCGTTATCGGTGATAATGACGATATTTATGGTGATAATGATGATAGTGGCAACAATGCTAGCACCGATAAATTGACCAAAGCCAATCCGAGTTTGACTGATACCAACGAGCCACCACGGGCGTCAGAATAACAAAGGGTTTATGATAAATAGAATGCGTCCAAATATTAAGAATTTTTTATGATAGCGCTACTTAAAACACAAGAGCAATCAATAACAGTGCGTCATATCAAACAACAAGTGGCGCAAACGGCTAAAGAGTTAGCCGTTCCGCCATTTTGGATAACGGATTGGCTGCTGTCTGTCCTCGATAAACCGGCGCTGTTTTTAATGACCGATGAGGCGTATGCGCTGTCTGCAGATGAGCTTACCCAATTTAATGCAGGTATCATTAAGATGCAGCAGGGCATACCCTTAGCTTATCTGACAGGCGAACAAGAGTTTTGGTCGCTAAAATTTGCGGTTAATGAGCATACGCTGATACCCAGACCCGATACTGAGATTTTGGTGGAAACGGTACTGGAATGGATAAATACGCAGTCTATTGAACAGTCTGACCGAAATACCAGCAAGCGCTTGTTAGATTTGGGGACGGGTTCTGGTTGTATTGCCATCAGCCTTTCCCATGAGCTAAAACTGGCAGATAAATTAAAACAAATAAGCTGGCAAGTCGTAGCCGTTGATTTCTCGCTAGAGGCGCTAAAAATTGCTCAGCATAATGCGGTCAGTCATGTTGTAGACATTGAATTTATCCATAGTAGCTGGTATAACGCGCTGTCCACTCAGGACGAGCAGTTATTCGATGTGATTGTCTCTAACCCTCCTTATATTGATGAAGCGGACGAGCATTTAGTGCGTCTGGTAGCTGAACCGATTGGTGCGTTAAGTGCGCCTAATCATGGTTTGGCTGATATCGAACATATCATCCAGCAGGCGCCCAAATATCTAAAAATAGGCGGGCTACTGGCGGTTGAGCATGGCTTTGACCAAGGGTTAGCTGCCCGCCAATTATTCATTGATAATAGCTTTATAAATGTCAAAACGATTAAAGATTTTGGTGGAAACGATAGAGTAACGCTTGGACAGTTTAATAAACATCAGCTTCCATCTTAAGTAATGGTCAGAAATATGAGTGAGCTTGTAGAAACAGAGATGTTATTAGATGAGGAGCTGCTGCGTTATGCACGGCAGATACTGCTTGAAGGTTGGGATCTCGATGCTCAGCTACGGCTAAAATCCTCACGTATCGTTATGATAGGTGCAGGTGGGCTTGGCTGTCCGGCTTCTGAAACCTTAGTGCGTGCAGGACTTGGGCACGTTCATCTGATTGATGACGATGTGATTGAAGCCAGTAATTTGCAGCGTCAAACGCTGTTTTTACCTGAAGATATCGGTAAGCCTAAAGCACTGACAGCAGCGCAAATGTTGATGCGTATCAATCCTTTGATAACCGCGCGCGGTACGGTGGCGCGATTGAGTGAAGACAACGCTTATAAGCTGTTAGATATGGTGTCTGATAAGCCTGACTTACTGTTAGATTGTACTGACAATTTTGCGACTCGTGATATCATCAATCGTATTAGTGTGCGTTATCAGATTCCGTTATTATCGGCATCTGCTATTGCCATGCAAGGGCAGTTGGCACTATATGAGCCACATCTAGATACCGGCTGCTATCACTGTGTATTTGGTTCAGTGGTACTCGATGCCGCGGCTGATGAGCGTACTTGTGCCAATTCAGGGGTGCTTGCCAGTACCACAGCCATTATGGGTAACTTACAAGCCAATGCTGCCTTGCAATATTTAGGATTAACCAAAAATCCACTGACAAATAAACTGCTGTTATGGGATGGTAGTCAAATGCAGCAACGCTTGATGGGCTATCGAAAAGATGCAGAGTGTCCTGTCTGCAATAGCCTTTGTTAATTTTTATCGTTTGTCTTTAAGGCGTTATCATTACCCATCCTCAAATATCCTTTATATAAGCACAGTTGTTTCTATGA
>NZ_DATIRM010000169.1:0-2400 GCF_035469765.1 Psychrobacter sp. | reverse complement strand
AGCAAGAACACCATAACACTCTCCTTGTCATTGATTGTTTACTGTGTATCTAACTTATTATATATCAATATATGAATATATTATTTCAAGATCTAACTCAAAAAATTTACCCATAAAAAAAGCCGAGAAAAATGCCCAGCTGTCTTTACATCTCTCTTTCTTAAATTCTAAAACTTATACAATAACCCAAGCGTCGTCGTTGCATCAGTACGCGAGTCAACCATTGGACTGTCATATTGCTCATTTGGCAGATAGCTTAAGCTTTGATTAGCAAAGCCTGCCCAGCGCTCATTGAAGTCATAATTGGCACTAATATTGATGTAGGGATTTAGGCTTGAATTGGCAGTATAAGCGGCAACGCCTGTTTTCGCTGATTCTGTATCGCTCACGCCATAGTAGTATTGATTGTGGTCGGCATCATGATATTCAAAGCCAACGCTTGGATAGACGGTGAGCTTGTTTTTGCTGATTTTACCAAGGTAGCTTAAGCGGGCAATATTACCGCCACTACGGTCTAAAACATCAGTCGCATATTGGGCACGAAAGCCACCAACCGGTGTCAGACGCGTATAGCTTAGTCCTGCAGCAGCAGAGGCTTTACGCTCATCAAGCTCGCTTAGTGCACCAGTAGCATCATCAGGATCAAATGAATTGCCAGCAAGCTGAGCATAGGCAGCTAGCTGATTGCTACCATCATTGATAAGGTATACGCCCGCTTGGGCACCGCGCGCATAGACTCTATTGTTGTCATAAAATACACCTGGCAAAACCTTTATCTCGGTGCTTTCTTCCAAATCATAAGCAGAATTGACTGCCATGACGTTGACTCCAACGCTTAGCTCAGCATCGGGAACAGTCGGTAAGTTTTTATTAAAGAGTGCTGCATTGGATAGGCTAGTTGTGCCAAGCATGGCAGTAGCCGTTAACGTGCTAAGCAAAGCGCGTTTAAAAGTAGGGGATAGCGCTGATGATATAAACATAACTTGTTCTCATAAGTGATTGAAAAAATGGATGAAAATAGAGAAACGCGCAAGATTCTTATTACGTTAGAGCCAGTTAAAAATTAAAGGGGTGTCGGCTACATAGTGCTTTGCTCAATGGCATTGAGCACTTCTATTAATTGCTGATGAATATCTTGCCACCACCATATAAAGCCAATGCCAATAAATAACATCACAACCCACGGCAGCAACTGCCAAATAAGCGCAGGTTTAATGGGTGTGCTTTTCTCATTCAGGGTTTCGTTAAGGGTGGGACGAATAGGGTTGATAGGATTAATAGTTACGTTTGAGTTTACACCACTATTATTATCCACATGACTCTCATTATGCAAACTGGCATGATTTAAATGAGCGTTATTTAATTGAGCATCATTATCAAAGGCAGTGTCGTGATCAGTGTGCTGCTGACTTGCAAACTTGCTATCGCTATTCACTGGAGTATTAATATAAGTGGTGTGGTATTCGTTTTGTTGCTCACTTTGATAACGAGGTAAATAGTCAATTTGATTAATGGCAGTATTCTGTATAACAGCAGCCATGCGCTGACGATAGGCAATAGCAAAAGCCAGTGCAATGACAAGACCAGTAATCGCGCCGCCAATATGACCGGCATTGTCGATACCCGGCACCGCAAAACCATAGACCAAGTTGATGCCCATAATAAATATCAAGCTTTTAAGGTTAAGCACCATGCCATTGACCGATATCTTAAACAGCGCAGCGACTAATAACGCTGTGCCAATGCCCATGATGCCACCCGATGCGCCTGCCGATAAACCTGCTTGTCCTGTTCCATCTATGATACCTTGCCAAGTGACGTAATTATTAAGTAAGTTACCACCGATTGCCGCGAGTAAAAATAATGCCAAAAACTTAGCTGAGCTAAACATCGGCTCGGCGATTTGCCCAAAAAAGTACATGGCAAAACCATTAAACAATAAATGCATTAGCCCAATATGCAAAAACGCACTGCTCACTAAGCGCCATGGCTCGTTATCCATGGTAAAAGGTAGAGCATTGGCGCCCCATTTTACTAACGCCTCAGTCGATGGATTATTGGCATCGACCCCAGTCAATATCTGCATGATAAATAGCCCGATAAAGCTGACTAATAATAGGGTAGTGGCGGGTGCTGTCTTTAATAATTGTTGAATGGTCATAAAATCTAATTATCAATAAAAAATTATAAGTAGAGTATAAAGGCTAGGGTTAGGGCGTGTCATCCATAAGCCTGTTATGAATATTTAATAAAGGCGGCTTTTTTAATAAGGATTAATTTTAAGGTTCTCATAGGTGCCTTTGACTAAGATATCATCGCGCACTTCATCGATGTCGGTATGACCACAGAACGCCATCGACAAATCACACTCATTATACATCAGCTCTAGCGCTCGGCGGA
>NZ_DATIRM010000168.1:0-1904 GCF_035469765.1 Psychrobacter sp. | reverse complement strand
ATATCCTAAAACTCATAAGTAGTATGATAAATGGTTGCTGCTATTTCTCTACAGAAATAGAGATATCACGGCAACGATAAACGACATATATATTAGACCTCTTGCAAAAGTAATCACATAATTTAGAATACAGACAAAATTCTAACTAAAACAATTTTTATGCCTGACATACATAAACTACTTAAACAAAGCGATGCAGATTTTAAGCGCTACACAGGGATTCAAAAAGCCACCTTTAGCGCCATACTAGACGCCATGCGACAGCATGAAGCAGCCAAGACCAAATCAGGACGTCCAAGCGATCTTAGCTTAGAGTCGCAGATACTGCTAGCATTGATTTATTGGCGTGAGTATCGAACGCTTTATCATATTGGCATGGACTTTGGTATTCATGAATCCTCTGCCAGTCGCATTGTTCATAAAGTAGAAAATATTCTGATAAGCTCAGACCAGTTTGACTTACCAAGAAAACTACCTCGCGAAGATGGTGAGGATATCAATTGGTCAGCAGTTATCATTGATGCCACTGAGACTCCAATTGAGCGTCCAAAAAAAACCAAAGCGACTACTACAGCGGTAAAAAGAAGCGACATACCTTAAAAGCACAGCTCATTGTGCATTGGAAAACGGGTCTGATACTTGATGTTCAAACCTCTAAAGGAGCCGTGCATGACTTTAGATTATACAAAGAGACCTTACCAAAATGGCTGCCTAAAAATACGTGCTTCATGGCAGACAGTGGTTATCAGGGCATTGCTAAGCTTCATGAGCAAGCCTTCACTCCTTTTAAAAAACCTAAAGGTGGTTTGCTTATCGATATTGCCAAGAAAGCCAATCACTATTTAGCTCAGTTTCGTATTTTGGTTGAGCATAAAATAGGTTTAGTTAAACTATTCAAAATTGTCGCTGAGCGTTACCGCAATCGTCGCCAGCGTTATGATCTAAGAATGAAACTATTTGCAGGTCTTGTTAATTTCGAACTTACATTGTGACTTCTGCAAGAGGTCTATTATATCAAAGTATAGTCAGTCTAGAATAAAAGAGATACAACCCATATCATGAAACAGCTTAGGTAGATTATTCTCCATCCAGCCTTGGCGTAGAAATTTTGCCTGTGCCCATTTTTTCTCAATAGGGTTCAGATCAGGACTGTAAGGTGGCAACCAAAGAATACGATGGCCATGTCTGTTCAGTAGTTTTTGAATGCATTTGTTCTTATGAAATCTAGCATTGTCCATAACAATCACGCATTTAATCTTAATACTTGGGATCAATGTGTGTTTGCACCAGTGATAAAATATGCTGCTATTAATATTTTGCTCAAAGTAATCAAGCGCAAACAGCATTTTTTCATAGAGCGCACCAATAACGTTAGTGCGCTTTCTTACTTGCCAGTTGTAGCTGTCGATGCAAGGGCTTCCAATGGGTGCATAGCCGTAAGGGCGAATCGTTTCCGCCTCAAAGCCACTTTCATCCATATACACAATGGGATAGCCTTGCTGCATAAAGCTATCAGGCTTACTCTGATATATCGCTCTTTTTATCAGGCACGCTCTTGGATGCTCTAAGGTCTTTTTTTTGACTGATACCAAGGCGCTTTAAGGCAATCTCAATGCCTGATTTGCTACAATTTAAACGCTGTGCTCTCTCGTACATATAATCGTCTGGATACTGTTCAACATCTTTTAATAGCACGTCATTAGGTATTTTACTGGGTGGTTTATTCCGAGTTTGTTTGATACTTGGGTTTTTCAGCCAGCGCTGTAATGCGGTTTTGCTAACGTTATAGAAAGTACACGCTTCACGAATACTCATTTCTTTATTTTTAACACTTTTGATCACTTGCGCTCGGAAGTCTGCTGAATAGGTCATATATTCTTATACCATTTCGCTTGTTTTAAAAC
>NZ_DATIRM010000167.1:0-6890 GCF_035469765.1 Psychrobacter sp. | reverse complement strand
TATTATTAGGCGTAGATTTTGCTCATCCTAATTCGGCAAATGCGGTAACAGGACTGTATGGCAATATTACCCAAAAAGAATTTGAGAATTCAGGGGTTCACACTGGCTTAAGCAATATCGACTTAGAGGAAGTAGGCTTTGGTGTTTATCATAGCAATACGCTAGACAAACTCGGCGGTGTGCAGATTAATGGCGCGGTTGGCTTTGGTAATCTAGACGTTGATGTCACACGTGCGGTCACGCTTGGTGGCAATAAACAAGAATTTAACTCGAATGCTGATGGTAAACGTTATTACGCCAATGTACAGGCAGGATATCCGATGCAGCTCAGTAGCCTTGCTATCACGCCATATATCGGTGCAACCGCTAGCCGTGTGAGATTGGACGCGCTAAAAGAGCAAGAGATGTCTGGTATTGCTATGCAATTCGATGAGCAAAAATATACCACCACTTATGGCAAGCTTGGCGTGAAAGCCAATCACAACCTAGCCGACACACTTAATATATTCGGTGATGTTCATTACCAAAAACAGCTGAGTGATAATCGCGAATCGGCTTCTGCGCGTCTTAACACCATAGCAAATATCAGTTTTGATACCCCGATAGTACAGACCGACGATGATAACTTTGGTATGACACTTGGCGTGTCCAAAAGCTTTGGTCTATTAAATGCCAATGCAGGTGTCACGCACTCGCAAGGTGATGACGACAAATCAACGAGTTTATTTGTCGGTCTTAGCGGCACTTTTTAAACCGTTGTACTCAAGCTTAGCTGCTTATACTTTATATATTTAAGTTCAAAAAAACCGCCAAATACTAAAAAGTGCTTGGCGGTTTTCTATTGAGAGAGTTTTTAAACCTGCTACTTAAGCTTGTCTTTTACGTTATTGGCATGCTATTACGATTTAACTGGCAGCGCATATTCCACTTTACCAACAACCTCACCATGATGCTCAATAGTCAGCCAATAGCTTTTAATCATACCGCCATATGGCAAATTGCCTTTATAGTTTTTGTAATGCTCATCAATACACTTTTGTACGATGACATCACGTTCTGTCTCATTCATTCTAGCAATATTCTCAGGCAAGTGAATATGAGCCAGTTGAGCGGCACCGCCACGAGACATCCAATTTGCGCCGGCAGTAAACTCAAAATCTACGTCTGCTCTTAGACGATACTTGGGTAAAGGATACGCATAATGCGCCAAATCATATTTGATTTGAGCGATATCTTCTCCAAACGCCTCATCCTGTATATCAAGTACTGAAACCAGCTTTTCTAAGAATTGCTCAGGGGTAAAATAAGCATCGATATAACTGCCGTCCAATCCCAATTTTTCGCTAGACAATACGTGACGCAGACGATCACAAGCAGGAATGGTATGCTTAAGCGGATAGCCCATGGCTTTTATAAGATCTTGAGGACGGCGCTCATGCTTATCAATTTGAGTAATGATACGGCGCGCTAAAGAATGCTGCGGTCTATAATAGCGGGTATATTTGGAATGAGTAGCAGGAAGATTAAACAAGTGAGACTCCTATAACTCCGACAATAAAAGTATAATAATAAGCCAAATTCGGCAAATCAAATAAGGCATGGATGACTTTGTCGGAGAAAAGGCTCATGCGCTTTACCAGAGTTATTTTATATCGTGCTGGAAGTTGCAAGGTTGTAGTGCCGTCATTGACTGATTAACAATCACAAGTGACAGCTACGAAACCATTAAACCCACGATAGGTCTGAATGACCATTTTTAATAATGATAGCACATCAGATAATAGTATTACTGTTAATCTTCTTGATAAAACGTGGCAGCATCTATCCAAACAATAGAGTCTTCTATACAGAAAACGATGAAAAGAAAGAAGTTGGAACTTTAATGGTTGAACAGGTCATATTACTGCTAGATTTGATATCAAATCAATATCTGAAAGATTATTTAATACGATTTAAAAAAACCCTATAAGCTGTATTCAACTTATAGGGTCAGTGTAAATTTCGGCGTGTTACTTAGACATTAACGCTCTAAATGAAGATACTGCAAATGGCGCTCGTACTGATTTAAGATATCGACCAACACTTGCTCTTTGGAGTAACCAACCAAGTCATACTCTTGCGAGCCTTCACTTAAGAACACTTCCGCACGATAATAGTACTCTGCGTTCTTAGTTGATGTGCTCAATGTAAAGTTAGGACGTTCCGCTTTAATCAAGTTAACTTCATAAATAAAGTCATCTTCATCACCGTGTCCAACCCGTAATTTTAGACCATCTATTTGACCGCTACTCTCATCCATGCCTTCATCTATATCTTGTCCGATATGTTCAGGGTTACGGATATCCAAAGAGGTTTTTAGACCGCCTGCAGCAAATTCTTTTTCAACTTCCGTCATGGCAGGTCTGACCACATTTTGTAAAAAGCGTTCAACTTGTGCATGTCTAGGGAAACTGACAATACGTTGCAAGCGTGCTTTCCAGCTTTTACCACTATCAAGCACATTAGCCGTACCAATCGTACTGGCTTTGCGCTTATTACCTTCTTCTTTTAGCGACTTCCACATTGACATCATATAGAGCACAAGAATAAGCGAGAACGGCAAACCAGCAATCACAGATACTGACTGTAATGAGGCGAAGCCACCTGCAAATAATAGTCCTAAAGTAATAAAACCCGTTGCTGCTGCCCAAAACAAACGCAACCAAACAGGTGCATCAGTATCATTGGTCATGCCTCTTGAGCTCAAGTTCGCTAATACTAAAGCGCCTGAGTCAGCTGATGTCACAAAGAATACTAAACCAATGACCACACCAGCGAATGACAGCACTTCGCTGTAAGGAAAATACTCAAACAAGGCAAACATACCCATGGCGGCGTCATTAACAGCGATTTCACCAAGTTCAGTTGCCCCATTAGCAACCAAGTCTATCGCTGAATTACCAAAGATAGAGAACCATGCAAAAATGAAACCAAGCGGAATAAACATCACGCCAAAGACGAACTCTCGTAGGGTACGGCCACGGCTAATACGCGCGATAAATAGACCAACGAACGGTGCCCAAGCAACCCACCATGCCCAGAAAAATATCGTCCAACCTGATTTCCACTCGGCACCAGCAGTACCATCATAGGCATATACATCAAAAGTTTTAAAGAGGATGGTTTGAAAGTATTGACCAATATTTTGGGTAAAGGTATTCAGCAAATACACCGTATTACCCATCACCAATATAGCGATTAATAGTAATATCGACGATAACATATTAAATTCAGATAAGCGGCGTACGCCCTTTTCCACACCTGTCATCGCAGAAATAGCCGCAGCAGCAACGACACCTATAATAATAAGGGTCTGCACTGTTTTGCTAGATTCAATACCAAAAACATGGGTCAGTCCAGCATTGGCCTGCAATACCCCAATGCCTAAGCTGGTCGCAATACCCATCAAGGTACAAACGACGCCAAAGGTATCAATGCCGTCACCAAGCCAGCCCTTGATTAAACGCTCGCCAAAGATAGGTGTCAACGGTGACCGTAAGGCTAATGGCATATTTTTACGATAAGCAAAGTACGCCAATGCCATGCCAATCAGTGCATAAATACCCCAACCATGTAGACCCCAATGTAAAAAAGTCTGCGCAAGTGCTTCACGCATGGCCGCCTCACTAGCAGGCTCCAGTCCTGTATGCGGTGTCAAATAATGCATCAATGGCTCAGATGCACCAAAAAATAATAAATCAATACCAATACCAGCAGAGAACAGCATCGCGGCCCATGCTAGGAAAGGAAACTGTGCTTTTTCGTGGTCTTGACCAAGCTTGATATCACCGTATTTAGAGAAGCCCACAAATAATGCAAATATACTATAAGCGGCAACCACCAGCATGTAATACCAGCCAAAACTCTCTGATACCCATGCCATGCTAGCGCTTAATAATGTCTCACTATAATCTGGAAACGCAATCGTCCAGATGATTAATAAAATAGAAATAATAGCTGAACCTAAAAAAACCGTCTTGTTTAGGGTCAGGGCTTTAGTCGCATCTTTTGATGGCGAGCTGTACATAAAAGACCTCAATAGGTAAATTAAACAGGGTCTGATATTGCTTTGTCCGTCATAATCTTATGACTTATAATCGTATGACATACAAATAACTGCATGACGCACAAAGCAGTACCAATAAATAAAAATTGCGATGTAAACTATTAAAAAATAGCAAAGCAAATGATAAGCAGATTTAACCACAACGGTTTTCATCTTTATGAACGTTAGCGCTGATAAAAAAGACCTTTACTGAGAAAGGCCTTCTTTTTGAAATTGTCTTATATATTTCATTGCCCAATAGCTCATATAGCTATTTAAACAGTAGAACGGTAAGCACGCATTGGCTCAGTTCTAAGCGGTGCACCATTTGCGGTAAAATAGTCTACTGTCGAACGTGGCAGCTGTACACCGCGCATCTTATCGACGATTTTTTCTGCCAGCATAATAGTGGTCGCGTTCAGGTTGCCACTGATGATATTTGGCATAATCGATGCATCAACGACGCGCAAGCCATCGATGCCATGTACTAGCCCTTCGCCATTGACGACCGAATCATTGCCTTCGCCCATCGCACAGGTACAAGATGGATGGTAAGCAGTTTCACTATGATTACGAACATATTCGTCTAGCTGCGCATCGGTCACCAAGTCATCGGTTGGCGCAATGGCGCGACCACGATAAGGGTCGAGCGCTGGCTGATGCATAATCTCACGAGTGATACGCATGGCAGCACGGAACTCGTGCCAGTCCTGCTCATGAGACATATAGTTAAACAAGATGCTCGGATGCGCACTTGGATCTTTTGAGGTCAGCTTGACGCGACCACGACTTGGCGAGCGCAATGAGCCCACATGCGCTTGGAAGCTATGAGACTTCACTGCACTACGACCATCGTAGCGCACTGCTAATGGTAAGAAATGGTACTGAATATTAGGATGGCTGAACTTCTCATCGGTACGAATGAAGCCGCCCCCTTCAAACTGATTTGACGCCCCAAGTCCTGTGCCATTGAACAGCCATTCCGCACCGATTGCAGGCTTATTCCACCATTTATTGGCAGGCGCAATCGACACTGGCAGCTTACATTCGTACTGCATATACAGCTCTAAATGGTCTTGTAGATTATTACCAACACCCGGTAAATCTAAAATCTCATTGACGCCCAAATCTTTGAGCCATTGACCAGGACCAATACCTGAACGCTGCAACAGTTGCGGTGACGCAATCGCGCCAGAAGAGACAATCACTTCACGAGACGCATAGACGTTTTTAGTTTGACCTTGATGCTCTACTTTGACGCCAACAGCGCGCTTACCATCAAATAAGATGACATCGGTCAATGCACCCGTCAAAATGGTGATATTGCTACGCGGTTTGGCGCGGTCAAGATAACCACGAGCTGTTGAGGCACGGCGACCATTAGGCGTGACAAAACGATCCATCGGTCCAAAGCCTTCTTGCTGATAGCCGTTTAAATCATCCGTGCTTGGATAGCCTGCTTGCACACCTGCTTCAATCATCGCTTGGAACAGCGGATTCACCCCTGGCTTGGCAGTGGTCATCTCAACGGGACCACCGACGCCATGATAGTCATTTTCACCAGCGTCGCGATTCTCTAGCTTTTTAAAATAAGGCAGGCAGTCCAAATACGTCCAATCTTCTAAGCCTTTGATCTCAGACCAATCGTCAAAATCTAGTGCATTACCACGGATATAGCACATCCCATTAATCAAAGACGAGCCACCAAGTCCTTTGCCGCGACCGCAGTCCATCACGCGGTTATTCATATACGGTTCAGGATCGGTTTTGTATCCCCAGTTATAAGTAGTTCCTTGTAACGGCATGGCGAGCGCTGCTGGCATCTGCGTGCGAAAGTCTAAGCGATGGTCTGGACGACCTGCTTCTAATAATAATACTTTAATGTTGGCATCTTCAGTCAATCGGGTAGCAAGCACATTTCCTGCTGAACCGGCACCGACGATAATATAGTCGTACTCAGGTGTGGTTGATGTCATAAAACGCTCCATAATATTAAAAAAATCCATCATTTCATATCAGTAAGGCTGTGCTAAAAGGACAAATTATTCCTAATACGCCAACCTTACTGTTTTAAAAATTTTCACAACACGAGTGCTTAAAATACCGATTCAAAATTGCCAAGCTCTACTTGTACAGATTTAGTTTGCGTATAATGCTCAAGGGCTTCAATACCGTTTTCGCGGCCAATACCTGAATGCTTATAACCACCAACTGGCATTTGCGCAGGTGACTCACCCCACGTATTTAACCAGCAAATACCGGCTTCAATCTGACCAATCACGCGATGCGCTCGGGTCAAATCAGCGGTCACCACCCCTGCTGCCAAGCCATACTCAGTATCATTAGCACGGTGGATGACTTCTTCTTCAGTCTCATAAGTCAATATCGACATCACTGGACCAAAGATTTCCTCGCGCACGATGGTCATATCATCGCTACAATCAGTAAAGACAGTTGGTGCGACAAATGCACCATTGGCAAGCTCGCCTGCTGTGATACGTTCACCGCCAGTCAATAAACGCGCGCCGCCCTCTTTACCTTGCTCGATATAGCCAAGCACTCTTTCCATGTGCGGGAAGCTAACTAATGGCCCCATGTTAATGCTCTCATCCATCGGATCGCCGAGCTTTATACGCTCTACACGCGTTAGGATAGCTTTCTCAAACTTAGATTGATAGGCTATAGGGATAAAGACACGCGTGCCCTGAGTACATACCTGACCTGTGTTATAGAAGTTTGCCATCATGGCAATATCAGCAGCGGTATCGATGTCGGCATCATCAAATATGATTAATGGCGATTTACC
>NZ_DATIRM010000166.1:0-2677 GCF_035469765.1 Psychrobacter sp. | reverse complement strand
AGCGTTGATCAGCATTGTCTTCACGCAGCAATAAGCGATACTCTGCACGACTGGTAAACATGCGGTAAGGTTCAGTGGTGCCATGCGTAATCAAGTCATCAACCAGCACACCAAGATAGGCTTCATCACGGCGCGGTGTCCAAACATCAAACTCACTGTTTTCACACGTGACCAGTGCGGCATTGGTACCAGCTAATAAACCTTGTACACCTGCTTCTTCATAACCGGTAGTACCATTAATTTGACCAGCAAAATATAAGCGCTCAATCGACTTGGTTTCAAGCGTTGGCTTTAGGTTTTGCGGATCAAAATAATCATATTCAATCGCATAGCCTGGGCGCGTAATATGAGCGTTCTCTAGGCCTTTCATACTATGAATAAATTCTAACTGTACATCAAACGGTAAGCTGGTTGAGATACCATTCGGATATAGCTCATGCGTGGTCAAGCCTTCTGGCTCGATAAATATCTGATGGCTGTCTTTATCCGCAAAGCGATGGATTTTGTCTTCAATAGATGGACAATAACGTGGACCTACCCCTTCGATTTTGCCAGAGAACATCGGTGAGCGATCTAAGTTTTCACGAATAATATCATGGGTACGCGCATTAGTATGGGTTATATAGCAATTGACCTGCTCAGGATGCATGGACACATCGCCCATATAACTCATGACCGGCAGCGGTGTATCGCCCGGCTGTACTGTCATCACACTAAAATCGACACTACGAGCATCGATACGTGCTGGAGTACCTGTCTTTAAACGACCAACAGGTAGTTTGAGCTCACGTAAACGGTCAGCAAGCTTAATAGAAGGCTGATCGCCTGCGCGCCCGCCTTTTGAGCTCTCAAGACCAATATGAATAACCCCGCCTAAAAAAGTACCTGAGGTCAATACTACCGTTTGCGTATTAAAGATAATACCGGTAGCGGTAACAACTGCCGTCGCACGACCATTTTCAACCAAAATATCATCAGCTGCTTGTTGGAATATATCAAGATTTGGCTGATTCTCAAGCGTATGACGAATAGCCGCTTTATATAAAATGCGATCCGCTTGCGCACGTGTGGCACGAACAGCTGCACCTTTACGGCTGTTAAGTACTCGAAACTGAATACCCGATTTATCCGTTGCCAGTGCCATGGCACCACCAAGTGCATCAATCTCACGCACCAAATGCGATTTACCAATACCACCAATCGCAGGGTTACAACTCATCTGCCCCAACGTCTCAATATTATGCGTCAACAGTAAGGTTTGCGCACCCATACGTGCAGCCGCCAGAGCCGCTTCTGTACCAGCGTGACCGCCGCCGATCACTACCACATCGTAATTTTTTGGGTATTGCATGTATGCCTCACTTGACTCTTAACGTTGCTTTTATCCAGAAACCATTATCATAGCGTGCATCAAATGGGAGCATGGCTGCCGGCAAATAAACGTCAGTCGAATTTAAAAAGAGATAACAGCTCAGACAAGCCATTAAAAATAGGTTAGATAACCGTCAATTATAACAATTTTTTGTCATTTAAAAAACGTTATACGAAAAACTATTAAGATTAACTATCAAGGCATTGTGATAAACACCGATACCCTAACAAACGTAACCTTAATATAAATGGCTTGCTATAGCTTATTTACCAGCATTTATTTGCCAGGACTAAGTGGCACAATACGATCCGCCTGCCCACTCGCCAGCATATGTTGGCTACCATAGCCTTCTGGATTAATCTGCAAATAGGCGTTCATCTGCCCGATCGCATCGCCATCATCACTCGCCAATATATACTGTTTAATCGTCTCAACGGGCGGCAGGTGCAGATTTTTAAGCAATGCTAAACGCTGAGCGTTATCGCCTTTATTGACCACTAGCTCAATAAGTTGACGCGCATCAATAGGCAAATCTGGCGTATTTTGAGCCAGTAAAGCCAAATGATACGCGCCGGCAGCATCTTGATCAACGACGATACGCTGCTCAATCGCCACATACGTCGCCTCAGTTGCACCGCCTGCCACACTCAACTGATGGATACATTTAAGTGCTGAATAAGGCTCACAGGCAGCAATATCAATAATACGTAGTGATTCACTTTTTAGATGCTCACGACGTTTTTCAATCGCTACTTGTTCGGCATCTTGTGTTTGTGTTGCTTGGCTGTTTTTTAATTCATGAGTCATAGATGTCTCTTATTATTGCTTCAGCTTATTTAGCTTTGATATTAAGGCCTATATGGGGATAAAACTGACAAAAACAATCAACTTTGCCGGCGATAGATATTGAGAATAAAAAATCCGAGCAACCTTGAATAAGGCTACTCGGATTTAGGCGCTTAGATATCTAGACATCACACGTCAATATAAAGTGCAATCGATATTAAGCAGCTGGACTGTTTGCTTCAACCAAAGGCTTAAGCTCGCCTGATTGATACATTTGTAAAATGATATCAGAACCACCCATCAACTCGCCATCAATCCATAGCTGCGGAAAAGTTGGCCAATTAGCGATTTGTGGTAACGTTGCACGGATTTCTGGGTTTTCTAAAATATTTACAAAAGCAAATGGGCGACCAATTTGCGTCAAGACTTCAATCGCCTTGGCAGAAAAACCACACTGTGGAAACTGTGGTGAGCCTTTCATATACAGAATGACTTTATTGTCTTTGATTTGGTTACGAA
>NZ_DATIRM010000165.1:0-8986 GCF_035469765.1 Psychrobacter sp. | reverse complement strand
GATGGTAACGTGTTTTGGGTACGAGATACTCATACTGATTGTCCTTTTTACTTACTATCTTCACTATCAATACGCAGCAGCTCATCACCATCAGCAACCAAGTCACCCGCGCCGAATAATAATTCTGCAACCACGCCGTCTGTCGGTGCAGTAATGGTATGTTCGATTTTCATCGCTTCAATGACAGCTAATGGCTCGCCCTTTTTCACGGTATCGCCAACTGCTACCTTAAAGGCAACGACCTGTCCTGGCATTGGTGATTTTAAGCTACCGACCGCTGCATTCTCTTCGCCGACGTGCGCCATAATATCAACAAGGGTAATTTCATCTCGTCCATTATCTGTAAAGATATAGACGGTCTCATGGTTTGTCCAGCTTTGGGCGTTGATACGGGCACCATCTAACCACAAGGTATGGTTGTGTGCGTCAATACTGCTATAGCTGACTTGACCTTCATAGACTGTCGAGGTTTGCGCCGCCACATTACTCTTATCTTGAATATCGGTATTGGCGACTTCTTTCCCAATAACTAGCGTAAAGCTACTGAGGTTATCGCTGCCCTTTTTGCTATCTACGCAGCTTGCATTGTGCCAGTTGCTAATAAGCGCGTTATAAGATTGTTCATCATAAACCAAGCTAAACGAGCGTGTATAATCGCTAAAGGCACGGAAACCTGTAGGCTTACTAAACGGGTCGGCATCTGAACTATGTAATACCGCCTCACTGGCAAGTTGCTGCGCAATAGCAGTAACTACGAGTGTCGATAGCTCAAGTGGATGCTGATTAAACAGCTGCTCGCGCTCACGCTCAATCAGCGCGGTATCAAGATTGGCTTGACTAAATGATTCCGTGTTTATAATGTATCGCAAAAATGCCACGTTATTTGGCAGACCGACGATGCGTGTTTGCGCGAGTGCACGATCAAGCTTGGCTAACGCTTGCTCGCGAGTAGGCGCATGAACGATAAGCTTCGCAATCATAGAATCATAGAACGGACTGATGACATCGCCTTCGCGTACGCCATCATCGATACGCACATCTGAGCTGTTCTTATTAATGACAAAGGTACTATGCTCAGGCTTTTGATAAGTGAATAAAGTACCCGTTGCTGGCAGAAACCCATTGTCAGGATTTTCAGCACAAATACGTGCTTCAATCGCATGACCGTTTATCGCTAGCTCGTCCTGTTTTTTTGGCAATGGCAAACCTGCCGCGACCAATAACTGCCATTCGACCAAATCTACACCAGAGATAGCTTCACTGACCGGATGCTCAACTTGCAGACGGGTATTCATTTCCATAAAATAAAAGTTCATCGAACCTTCGCGCTGCTCAACGATAAACTCAACCGTACCTGCGCCAAAATAATTGACCGCACGAGCAGCTTCGATTGCCGCTGTTCCCATCGCTTCACGCATCGCTGCATCAACACCCGGTGCCGGCGCTTCTTCCAATACTTTTTGATGTCGACGCTGTACCGAGCAATCTCGCTCAAACAGATGGACATAATTACCATGCGTATCACCGAAGACTTGAATCTCGATATGGCGTGGTTTCAACGCATATTTTTCGACCAATACTTGATCATTACCGAAGCTGGTAATCGCTTCACGGCGGCATGACTCTAATAAATCGATAAAATCGCTGCTTTGCTCAACGATACGCATGCCTTTACCGCCACCACCAGCACTGGCTTTAATCAGTACCGGATAGCCGATGATATCGGCTTGCTGCTGTAAATACTGGGCATCTTGATTTTCACCATGATAGCCAGGTATCAGTGGCACGCCTGCCGCTTCCATTAAACGCTTGGACTCAGATTTTCCGCCCATCGCACGGATAGCGTCAGCTGATGGACCGATGAAGACCAATCCTGCATCTTGACAAGCTTGGGCAAAATCCGCATTTTCACTCAAAAAACCATAACCTGGGTGAATCGCTTGTGCACCAGTCTCTTTGGCAATGGCAATGATAGCATCGCCTTTCAGATAGCTGTCTTTAGGAGCCGAACCACCCAAATATACGGCTTCATCACAAACAGCTACATGCTTGGCTTCACGGTCAGCATCAGAATAAACCGCGACGGTACTTACACCTAAACGCTTGGCAGTCGCGGCAACTCGGCAAGCGATTTCACCACGGTTGGCGATCAAAATTTTAGAAAACATAACTATCCCTGTATCTTGTCGTTTTATCGTTGATAAATAATCAAACGGTAGGCTGATATTCACGTATGACCTTTTACGCTAAATTGGTTTTATTACTAATTGATAATTTAGCAAACATATTTTTTATGGCTATTCTGCTACTAGCCAATTGGGCTGACGCTTTTGCAAAAAAGCTTGTACGCCTTCTTTACCTTGCTCTGATGAGCGAATATCAGCGATGCCTTTGACGGTATCTGCAATCAGCTCATCGGTAATGGTTGCGCCCGCGACTTCATGCAATAAACGCTTGCAGGTTTTGACGGCCTCAGGGCTGTTTTTAACCACTTTGGCGCAGAACGCAGCAATCGCTTCATCCAGCCATTCTTCACTAACGCGCTCATGGATAAAACCAAGCTGACGGGCTTTTTTAGCATCGAATACTTCAGCACTTAAGAAATAACGCTGCGAGGCTCTAGCACCTAATGCTCTAATGACATAAGGGCTGATAGTAGCTGGCGCTAAGCCCAAACGTACTTCACTAAGACAGAAATTGGCAATTCTCACCGCGATTGCCACATCACAAACCGCAACCAAGCCCATACCACCTGCATAAACATCACCTTGAATAGCCGCTAGCGTTGGTTTTGGACACTCATAAATAGTCTTGAGCATTTGTGCCAATTTATCTGCATCCGCTAGGTTCTCCTCATAGCTATAATCCGCCATGGCGCGCATCCAATTCAAATCCGCTCCCGCGCAGAACGCTTTACCGGCAGCCGCTAAAACGATAACGCGTACTTGATCATCAGCGCCAAGCGTGGTGAAAACTTCCGTCAACTCAGCAATCATTTCATCGTTAAAGGCGTTACGTATCTCAGGGCGATTCAAAGTTACCGTCGCCACATGCTGCTCAACGTTAACCAATAGACTTTTATAATTATTCAAAGTTTGTTGCATAACCTTCTCTATATTTTATGTATTTACGAGCGCTAAATGACTGGCGATATACCGTTCAATACTACATTCTAAAGACACCAAAGCTTGTCTCTTCAATCGGCGCGTTATGAGCTGCGCTAAGCGCTAATGCCAACACGTTACGCGTATCAGCAGGGTCAATCACGCCGTCATCCCATAGACGAGCGGTGGCATAATAAGGATGACCTTGCTCTTCGTACATCTCACGAATCGGCGCTTTAAATGCCGCTTCGTCTTCATCACTCCATGCTTCGCCTTTACGGTCAAAGTTATCACGCTTGACGGTTGCCAATACTGAGGCTGCTTGCTCACCGCCCATCACAGAAATGCGTGCATTTGGCCACATCCATAAGAAGCGCGGACTATACGCACGTCCACACATACCGTAGTTACCCGCACCGAATGAGCCACCAACGATAACGGTGAATTTAGGTACTTTAGCATTCGCCACTGCCATCACCATCTTAGCGCCGTGGCGAGCAATACCTTCGTTTTCGTATTTACGACCGACCATAAAGCCGGTGATGTTTTGTAGGAATATCAAAGGAATTTTGCGTTTACAGCACAGCTCGATAAAGTGCGTGCCTTTTTGTGCAGATTCACTAAATAAGATGCCATTATTGGCAATAATACCAACTGGCATACCTTCAATATGAGCGAACCCACAAACCAGCGTCGTGCCAAAGCGTGCTTTAAATTCATCAAAGGCACTGTCATCAACAATACGGGTGATAATCTCTCTAATATCAAATGGCTTGCGCTTATCAGTTGGAATAACACCGTATAGCTCTTTTGCATCATAGCGCGGTGGAAGTGGTTTGATTTGATTCGGAATCTGTTTAGCAGGACGATTTAGATGGCTGACGATATTACGCGCTATTGATAACGCATGAGTATCGTTTTGTGCCAAATGATCAACCACGCCCGACAGACGGGTATGTACATCGCCGCCGCCCAGATCTTCTGCTGTGACTTCTTCACCTGTTGCGGCTTTGACCAGTGGCGGACCACCCAAAAAGATGGTTCCTTGGTCTTTAACAATAATAGATTCATCACTCATCGCTGGCACGTATGCACCACCAGCGGTACAGCTACCCATAACCACCGCAATCTGTGGAATGCCAGCGGCACTCATATTAGCTTGATTAAAAAATATACGTCCAAAGTGCTCTTTATCAGGAAATACTTCATCCTGATTGGGCAAGTTTGCACCGCCAGAATCAACTAAGTAGACACAAGGCAAGTTGTTTTCTTGTGCAATCTCTTGGGCACGTAGATGTTTTTTGACCGTCAGTGGATAATAGGTGCCGCCTTTTACCGTGGCATCATTACAGACAATCATACACTCAATGCCGTTAATGCGACCGATACCAGCAATCACGCCCGCCGCTGGAATATCTTCGCCATACATGTTGTGCGCCGCCATCGGAGCCACTTCTAAAAATGGCGTACCAACATCGAGCAAGCGTTCAACACGCTCGCGAGGCAACAATTTGCCACGTGCTAAATGCTTGGCGCGCGCCCGCTCTGAGCCACCTTGGGCGACTTTACGCAGATGCTGATATAAGTCATCGACGACCTCTTGCATTGCAGCACTGTTCTGCTGAAATTCAGCGGCATTTGGACTCAGTTTACTGGTTATGATAGCGCTCATGATATCCCTTTTCTTTAATGCGTAAATGCGAGTAGCTTTTTTATGCGAATTATTTTAACTATTGGTTATTTTAGTTTTTACCAAAAAAAGTTATTAGTAAGACAAGAGCTAGAACGGCTCAATTTTTATAAGCCTAATTCTTCTTTCATTTGCTCAATAATCTTATATTTTTGAATTTTGCCAGTGATGGTCATCGGATACTCAGTCACAAAGCGGTAATAGGCTGGCACTTTATAATGGGCAATATGCTCACTACAGAATTGACGTACTTCCTCTTCAGTTAAGCTGCCCTCTTCCTTAGGAATAATCCAAGCAGCCAATACCTCGCCATAACGCTTATCTGGGATCCCAACGATTTGTACATCACGGATTTTAGGGTGACGGTAGAGGTAGTTCTCGATTTCGACTGGATAGATATTTTCACCGCCGCGGATGACCATATCTTTACTACGACCGACGATTTTGACATAGCCATCTTCATCCATAGTAGCCAAATCACCGGTATGCATCCAGCCATCTTGAATGGCCTCACGGGTTTTAAAATGACTGCCCCAATAACCTTTCATCACCGAATAACCACGAGTCAATAGCTCGCCAGTCTCACCTAACGGTACAATCTCACCTGTTTCGGTATCGATGACTTTGACTTCAAGCGCCGGCTGTACGAGTCCTACGGTCGAGACTTGCTTATCAAGTGGCGTATGCTCATTAGTCTGACAAGAAACTGGACTGGTCTCGGTCATGCCATAAGCAATGGTGACCTCCTTCATGTGCATCTCATCGATGACGCGGCGCATGACCTCAATCGGACAGCTAGAGCCTGCCATAATGCCAGTACGTAAAGTGGATAAATCAAAATTTTTAAATTCAGGATGGTCAAGCTCAGCGATAAACATCGTCGGCACGCCATGTAGACCCGTACACTTTTCATCTTCTACGGCTTTTAAGACAGATAACGGCTCAAACCCATCATTTGGATAAACGATACAACCGCCATGAGTAAGAATGGCTAAATTACCAAGCACCATACCAAAGCAGTGATATAAAGGCACTGGAATACACAGTCTATCTTCTTCAGTGAAATTCATAGCTTCACCGATAAAGTAACCGTTATTTAAGATATTACGGTGGCTTAAAGTCGCGCCTTTGGGGGTACCCGTCGTACCACTGGTAAACTGTACGTTAATGGCATCAGTGTTTTTAAGCTGTGCTTGACGCTCAGCGATACGCGGATCATTGGCATCACCTTCTGCCATCCATGCAGAAAACTTCTGCATAAATCCAAACTCTTCATCACTGTCTGGCTCATCAATCCAAATGATGCGCTCAATCGTTGGTATCTCAACCAAATCTAGTTGAGTGTAGTTTTTGTGGTAAATCTCAGGACACATCTCACGGATTAAACTGGCATAGTCACTACTTTTAAAATGGCGCATGAGCACCAATGCCGAGCAGCCCAATTTATTTAGCGCATATTGCAGCTCAAAAACACGATAAGCAGGGTTGATATTGACTAAAATGACGCCGACCTTTGCAGTCGCTAATTGCATCAAAAGCCATTCAGCATTGTTATGCGACCAGATGCCGATGCGATCACCAATCTCAAGCCCCATCTCAATCATGCTGCTCGCTAACTGATTGACTTGCTGTTGCAGTTCACGATAAGTCCAGCGGATATTTTGATGGCAAGAAACCAGCGCTTCGCGTTCAGGATATTTGGAGACAATGGCATCAAAGAAATCACCGATGGTCGCTTCAATCAGCGGTACATCAGGACCTTTATCATAGCTATGAGTCAGCGGGGCATTTGCCGAGCGCGCGCCCATATTAATAGAGGAGATATTATTTAGAATGGTATCAAAATGAAAATCTTGAGTCATAACGAGTCCTTTCGTTTTACTTTTTATAATGCTTATTAGTCGCCTGCCATCCATTCACTCTTCCTTGAACAGGTCTCGACTAGCGTTAGCTACTATACCGTCTTAAATCGAATGCTGTCAATAATAGTAATACATTATGTATCATTTAAAATAAAAAAATACAGTGAATTTATGATTAATTAATAGACGATGAGTCTTTTATGTCACTTAAATGAGAAAAACCAGCCTTATACCATAATAGTAAAAAGCTGGCTTTTCCAGTCATTAATAGTCTCAAGTTATCCTAGACCCAACTCCTCCACCATTTGCTCAATGATTTTATATTTCTGAATTTTCCCAGTCACCGTCATCGGATATTCCTCAACGAAGCGGAAATAGGTCGGCACTTTATAATGAGCAATATGATCGCGACAGAACTGCCTGACGTCTTCTTCAGTTAAGCTACCCGGCTCTTTTGCAATAATCCACGCCGCCAGTACTTCGCCATACTTTTTATCAGGAACACCGACAATTTGCACATCGCGAATCTTAGGATGGCGGTATAGATAGTTCTCGACTTCTACTGGATAGATATTTTCGCCGCCGCGAATGATCATATCCTTACTACGCCCAACCACAGTGATATAACCCTCTTCATCCATGGTTGCAAGATCACCGGTATGCATCCAGCCATCTTGAATGGCTGTACGTGTTTTAAAACGGCTACCCCAATAACCTTTCATCACCGCATAGCCATAAGTCAGTAATTCGCCTGTCTCTCCAATAGGGACGACATCACCGGTTTCAATATCGACGATTTTGACCTCAAGTCCTGGCAGCACCATCCCTACGGTAGAGACTCTCTTTTCAAGTGGCGTTTGCGAGCTGGTCTGACAAGAAGCCGGACTGGTCTCAGTCATGCCATAAGCAATCGTGACCTCGCTCATGTGCATCTTATCCATGACACGGCGCATGACCTCAATCGGACAGCTAGAGCCGCCCATGATGCCCGTGCGTAAACTGGACAAATCAAAGCTATCGAAGTCGGGATGATCAAGCTCTGCGATAAACATCGTCGGTACACCAAGCAGAGCTGTACACTTTTCTGCTTCCACCGTTTGCAATACTGTTAGCGGATCAAAACCATCATTAGGATAAACAGCACAGCCACCATGGGTTAAAATTGCTAAATTGCCACCCACCATGCCAAAGCAATGATAAAGCGGCAATGGGATACATAGCCTATCCTCTTCCGTTAGCCTCATTCCCTCACCCATGAAATAACCATTATTTAATATATTTCGATGCGTTAAAGTGGCACCTTTCGGTGTGCCAGTCGTGCCACTGGTAAACTGCACACTAATAGCATCAGTATTTTTAAGCTGGGCTTGGCGCTCTGCGATGCGCGGATCATTGGCATCACCCTCCGCCATCCATGTAGAGAACTTTTGCATAAAATTAAAATCTTCATCACTCTTTGGCTCATCAATCCAAATGATGCGCTCAATCGTCGGAATCTCAACCAAATCAAGCTGGGTATAGTTTTTATGATAAATCTCAGGACATAACTCACGAATCATTTGCGCGTAATCACTGCTTTTAAAATGACGCATCAATACCAGTGCCGAACAGCCTAGCTTATTTAGGGCATATTGCAGCTCAAAGGTACGATAAGCAGGATTAATATTGACTAAGATCACGCCGATTTTTGTGGTCGCTAATTGCATCAGCAGCCATTCAGCATTGTTATGCGACCAAATGGCGATACGATCACCGATCTCAAATCCCATCTCAAGAATGGCACTGGCTAACTGATTAACTTTTTCCTGTAGCTCGCGATAGGTCCAACGGATATTCTGATGGCAAGAAACCAAGGCTTCACGCTCAGGATATTTATGGACAATAGCATCAAAAAAATCTCCGATGGTCTCCTCAATCAGCGGCACATCAAGTCCTTTATCATGGCTTTGGGTAAGTGGCGCATTTACTGAGCACGCGCCTATATCAACTTTGGGAACATTATTAAGAATACTGTCAAAATCGGCAAGCTGAGTCATAACGAGTCCTTTCGTTTTGCTGTTGAGTGTTTTTTATCAGTGCTGCAAAAATAGGCTAGCAAAGTAAATGCGCTTTTTCCCTTGAATACTCTTTATTGCATGTCCTTTATTAAATATTCTTGATCGCTATATATTTGTCATCACAGATTCTGATTAAACTAAACTAAGTTCTAACCAATAATATAGCGCCTTAAATTAAAGAATATCAATAATAATACGATATGTATCGATATTGCTTTTCCCTGACTATAGAACCCTTAGAAAAGATGCGGTAGATATGAACACAAAAAAGCC
>NZ_DATIRM010000164.1:0-2874 GCF_035469765.1 Psychrobacter sp. | reverse complement strand
CTCATGGTAAGCGAGATCACTTATATCTGGACAAATAAGGGCTGGCTGTACTTGGCAGGGGTTAAATGTGCCAGATGCATTGTACTGTGTACTGACAGTGACACTCAAAAGTCATCGATTCTCATCCAAACAGTAGCGCCTGTATAGATAATGATTTTTGATGAAGTAGAGCATACAAGTGAGGTTAGCAACCAAGGCAAGTAGTGATATAATGCCCGGATAATCGATATTTTATGAAGGGTTTACATTATGGCTCGTACAGCTAGCGCATTACACATTTTAGTAAAAGACAAAGAACTGGCTGACGACATTATTGCCAAGCTTAAAAAAGGCGCACAGTTTGATGTGCTGGCTAAGCAACACTCAACCTGCCCATCAGCTAAAAAAGGCGGCAACTTAGGTGAGTTTAAAAAAGGCCAAATGGTACCAGCATTTGATAAAGTCTGCTTCAGTGGCGAACTCTTCACCCCACATTTAGTGAAAACTAAATTTGGCTGGCATGTGGTTAAAGTGCTGTATAGAACATAAGACTTAAAGTCGAAGCCTTGACTGTATGAGATAGACCAAATGTTAAGTCGCTTGCTAGAATCACTGTAAATGATAGCAACACTAACAAGCGGCTTATTGGCTATGAATACTGGTCGGCAGTACTTAAGTAATAGCTACCATCTTTTAAGATTCAGAGACAACCGCATAACGCTCGTTACGATGCTCAGGATGCTCAATCTCATCAAGCATGGCGATGGCAAAATTAGCATAACTGGTATAAGCCTCGCCTTTGCTATTCACTAAAGCCACATTGCTACCGGTATCATAACGGCCTGTACGTTTACCTTGTGCATCGAACAGACCACAGGGGCTTAGATAAACTCGAGGTTAAGGTTTTATCTTTATCTCTAAGTATTATTTCTATAATAGAATTATTCATAAATATATTATTAATATTAAAAAAGCGTACCCACATCGTGAATACGCTAAAAGCTATATAATAAGAATATCTCAATGAAAGTAGGCTCTAAGTCAAATTTAGGTCGCTATAGGTGTATCTAAAGTGACTGATTTTTCTTGGATTTTTTTACTATCTACTGCTGCATTAAGGTTTACAAAGAAAATAGCAACGGCTGCAATTATTCCTGGTATGGCGATAAACAAAAAGTTAGTCTGGTGGCTTAGCTCAAGTGTAAGTAGCGCCCCAGTTAAGATAGGACCTACGATAGCGCCAATACGGCCGATACCCGATGCCCAGCCCATAGCTGTCGTACGTACAGCAGTCGGATAATACTGAGCGACAAAGGTATAGAGTAGTATCTGTGAGCCAATAGTAGTAGCACCTGCAATAGCGATTAAGGTATATAGCACCACTTGAGGGCTATTGTAGCCAAGTAATATCAACGCGGCTGCACCAGCGACAAACATAACGGTTAATACAGGCTTTAGATGGAATCTATCGGCCAGCACACCGCCACCAATAGCACCGACCATACCGCCAATATTGAGCGCAAATAAGAACAGCATACTAGCGCCTAGCGAGTAACCTGCTTGAATCATCAGTTTTGGTAACCAGCTGGCGAGAGCGTATACCATTAACAAGCACATAAAGAAGGCTACCCAAAACATAATGGTAGTAAAGCCTCGATTTTTTAGGAATAACGCTTTGATAGGAGCGTCATCTCCTTTGGTTGGTTCATCTAAGATTAAATCAGTAGAGGCCGTGATAGTCTCTTGTGGTGCAAGTTTGCGAACAATTTTTTTAGCTTCGTCATGTCTTTTTTCTTTGACCAAATACATCAAAGATTCAGGCAGCATTTTCCAAATGATTGGTAATAGCAAGGTAGGTATTCCTGCAATATAAAACATAATCTCCCAACCATAATCTACCACTAAAAACGATCCTAGCAATGCCGATGCCATTCCGCCTATCGCGTAACCACTAAACATAATAGCGACTAGAGTACTACGAATACGTTTTGGAGCATATTCGGAGGTTAACGCTACACAGATGGGCATCACGCCGCCGATACCTAAGCCTGCAATAAAGCGCAAAGCAGCAAACTGCATTGGACCATTAGCAAAAGCGCCAAGAAAAGTAAAGCTACTGAACAAACCAACACAAATCATAATGGTTTTTTTGCGTCCAATCTTGTCTGAGAGGGTCCCAAAAATCATGGCACCAAACATCATGCCAAAAAGTGCTGCGCTGGCAAGAAAGCCTGCTTGTACTGCAGTCAATGACCATTCTTCCATCAGTAACGGTAGGGCTACGCCATAAATGATGAGATCATAACCATCAAAGATAATGATCAGTAGACACCAAAACAGCACTTTCCAGTGAAAAGGGGCAAATTTGGCTTCATCAATAACTTTATTGATGTTTAAGGTAGGTGATTCCATTCATTTTTCTCCGTGGGTAATATCCCTATATGTCTTTATTAAGTTATTGTTTTCTATCAAGTAAGTCAAAAACCATCTGAGTATTAATTTATACCTATAAGGTATAGAGTTTTAATGTAACTTAATAAAGGGCAGTGATATGTGGTAAAAAACAGAAAAGAAAAGCACCTGTATATTTAAAAGATATACAGGTGCTTTTCTTAAACTGAATGAAAGATTTAAATTCTGAGTTATTAGACTGCTTTTTTGTTACTAAAAAATCTGACGATATCCGTAACGTTATTGGTCATGCAAATATTGTTTGATTAATTGATTGAACACGTCAGGCTTTTCGATATTTGAGATGTGTGAGGCATCGATAGTAGCCAGCTTAGCGTTAGGTATATGATCGACCATATATTGACCATCGGCAACCGTCGTCACTGGGTCTTCAGATCCTGCAACTACTGTGACGGGTACACGAATATCTTGTAATTGCTCGCG
>NZ_DATIRM010000163.1:0-2911 GCF_035469765.1 Psychrobacter sp. | reverse complement strand
ATTTTAAAATCGACTCTAGCAAACCATTGGACACGAGTATGGCAACTTTATATCAATTACATAGCAGCATGGATACGCTTAGACGTAGTACAGAACAAATGGCTCTGTCGTGGCAGGCGGGCGACAGTATCCTTTTATTGGGCACGACCGTCGCGTATATAGATTGGCTCAATACGTATTTGGGTGATATTGAGACTATGGAGATAGAAACCATTGCCGGTATTTACGCGCTTGCTGATGATGTGGCACATCTGCATGAAAACACCGCAGCGAAGCTTAATCTAGCAGCAAAGCTCACTGGTATTTTAAGCGATGCTGAATGGGTAACGATGACCCAAGATAGTCGCTTTGATAAAGTGGTGACGATTGCCTTATGAGTATTTCTACTGACATGTCTCCATCCTCGCTGAGCACAATCGATGTAGCATTAGACCAAGATGGGCATTTATGCGACCACACCATCTGGACGCCCGTTATCGCACAGCAGTTAGCCAATACCTTGGACGTAGGTTTAGACGCTGAGCGCTTAGCTGTGTTGCAGCAAGTACGAGCATTTTTTGTAAAATTCAATCACGCCCCCGCTACGCGCCCCCTAATCAAATGGCTGCAGCAGACTTTACCTGATGATGACATCAGCAATCAAAAGTTGCAGCAGTTATTCAATACTGGCTTGGTCGCCCGCCACGTCAATCGCCTTGCTGGGCTGCCCAAACCGCCCAATTGCTTATAAATGCCCATAAAAAAGGCAGATAAATCGTTTTCTTTATCTGCCTTTGATAATTTTTTATCAAAAAGTGCCGTAAAACCACGTCCTTACAGGGCGTGGATGTAAGGCATTGTTAGCTAGGCACTTCTTGCTGCTGCTCAATGTACTGCCTAACAACATTAATTGAAGCACCACCGCAACTTGATGCAAAATAACTAGGCGACCACAGAGCATTACCCCAAAGCTGCCGATTGATCGATGCGTAATTCTTTTTACGAATCATTCTGCTAGACACGCCTTTCAAGCTATTTACTAGCGATGAAACACTGACTTTTGGCGGGTAATTCACCAAAAGGTGAACATGATCCTGCTCACCATTAAATTCCACTAGCTCTGCATCAAAATCCTGACACACTTGATTTAATATCAACCTCAGCTCGTCCAATATCTCTTTGGAAAACACTTTGCCTCTGTATTTAGTGACAAAGACCAAATGAACATGGATATTGTAAACAACCTGTCTACCACGCCTTAATGTGTTTGACATAACGTTAGACCAAATGTAAAATAAGATAAATAATTATAATCCATCCTATGAAAACACTCAAGTTACGCATTAAAGATAAACACGCAAACCAGCTAAATAAATTGGCTGGCGCGGTTAATTTTGTGTGGAACTATGTGAATGATTTGAGTTTTAAGCATTTGCAGCGCACAGGGCATTTCTGTTCAGCCTATGATTTGGCGATTTACACGAAAGGTAGCGGTGAGTTTTTGAATTTGCACAGCCAAACCTTGCAAGCTATCACCGAAACTCATGCTAAAAGCCGCAAACAATTTAAAAAAGCCAAGTTAAATTGGCGTACCAATAACCCTAAAGCCAAGCGTAAAAGCTTGGGCTGGATTCCTTTCAAAAAAACTGCCATTAAATACATGGGTATCAAAAAGGTGGGTAAGAAAACCCTTAAATCCACCATTCAACTCAGCCTTGCTAAAGGTAAAAAGCTGACCATTGACGTTTGGGATAGCTACAATTTAGCCCTCTACACCATTAATACTTGTGAGTTGGTGCAGGACAGCCGTGGGTTTTGGTATGCGTGTATCACCGTCAAAGAATACCTAAAAATTGAGTGCGGTGGTGGCAAGACTGGCATTGATTTGGGTTGCAAAGATTCAGCAACGACAAGCAATGGTGAGGTTTTAGCCACCAAACTGACCCATAAATACGCCCCAAAATTAGGTATCGCTCAAAGAGCTAAGAATAAAAAGCGGGTTAAGGCAATTCATGCCAAGATTAAAAACACCCGCCAAGACTTGATCCATAAATTCACCACCAATCTTGCCAAGACTAATAAAATAATCATTATCGGCAAGCTTCAATCAAAATCATTTACCTCAACCAAGCTAGCCAAGTCCGTCTATGACGCTGGTTGGTTTGAAGTTAAGCGGCAACTGACCTATAAATGCGAGAACGCAGGTTGCTACTATGACGAGGTAAATGAAAGTTACACCACCCAAACTTGTTCGTGTTGTGGCTCACGCCAAAACAGTCCGAAAGGTAGGATAGGTTTAGGAATCAGAGAATGGCTTTGCGGGTGCGGTGTCACTCATGACCGTGATATTAATGCGGCAAAGAATATTCTTGCGCTCGGGCTTGAGCGTCTAGCTGTAGGAATCCCCTCCGTTTAGGGAGGGGAGGGAGTCAAAATAAAGAATACTATTTAGGGTCGTAGACGGTCAGTGTCTCATAGCCAACACTACGACCTTCATCACCATAAAATCCTTGCTGTCGCCATACCTCATATAAGCATATTGCCACACTGTTCGACAGATTCAAACTGCGCGAATCCGCCAACATCGGTAACCGAAGCCAGTTATCAGCGCCAATATCCTCCCGTATATCATCTGTCAGTCCCGCTGTTTCTGAGCCAAAAACCATGGCGATATTATGTCCTGAAGACTCACTGCCTGACTGCTTATCAGCTTGCCCGCCAAAATCATAATCATAAAAGGGTTTGCTTAACTTGGTCGTCAGCGCAGTAATGGTATGACAATCAGCATCTTGTAATGCCTGTTTTGCCACTGACCAATCGTCATGTACTTGCAAATGGGCATACTCATGATAATCCAATCCTGCACGGCGCAATTTTTTATCATCCAGCTCAAACCCTAACGGTCTAACCAAATGCAGCTGCGCCCCACTAT
>NZ_DATIRM010000162.1:0-17188 GCF_035469765.1 Psychrobacter sp. | reverse complement strand
GATGCAAACCACACCGCAACTCTTGGCAGGCAAGAGAGTTGTGATTACTGCAGGACCGACGGTAGAAGCTATCGATCCGGTGCGTTATTTATCCAATCATTCTACGGGAAAAATGGGTTTTGCATTAGCTCGTGCCTGTGTAGCTGCTGGTGCGAATGTTATTTTGATTACTGGCGGTAAAGTTGCTCTGCCAACACCGCTGAATGTCACGCGTATTGATGTACTATCAGCCAAAGAGATGCTGATGGTCGCGCAGCAATGTGTGGAAGGTACGCATCATGCGCTACAGTATATGCTTGAAGAGGAACATGACCATTCTCATGAACACAGCCATGAACATGCTCATCAGCATGGAGACTGTGATTGCGGTGAAGCGCATGTTCATGCTGATAATATCAATGATGGCAGCGTGAAGGTGGCTGATATCTTTATTGCCACTGCTGCTGTTGCTGATTATCGCACTGAAGAAGCTGCGCCGCAAAAAATCAAAAAAACTCAAGAGGCGATGACGCTGAGCTTGGTCAAAAATCCTGATATCTTAGCGACGATTTCGCTTGCTCACCCTGAATTGTTTGTCGTTGGTTTTGCGGCAGAAACGCAAGATGTCGAACGTTATGCTCGCGGTAAGCTAATATCCAAAGATTTAGACTTAATAGCTTGTAATGATGTCTCACGCGCAGACATTGGTTTTGCCAGTGATGACAATGCGATGGAGGTATTTTTCTCAGAGCATTATGAGCACGATAGCATCACACTTGATAAGGCGAGTAAGGATAAAATTGCCGAGCAATTAACCACCATTATTGGTGAGGCGATTTGGCAACGTTATAATGGCTAACGGTATATTTATAGATAATGATGTGCTTCGCGATATGACACCTTGAATGGTGTGACTGTGATTACAGATATGATGGATAGCGATGATACTCAGACGTTATTGCTGATTGCAATCTTTGCGCTGGCATCATTGCTACATGGCATTAGTGGCTTAGGGGTGACATTAGTGACCACTACTGCGCTTGCCAGTATGTACCCGTTACCCCATGCTATTGTGCTGGTTATTTTTCCATCATTATTACTCAATGCCATGACTTGGCTGGTAGGTGGCGGGCGCACGATTTGGCAAAATCTCATTTATTATGGTGGGCGTTATTGGCTACTGGCGTTAACCAGTCTGCTCGGTAGTCTGTTAGGCGCTAAGTTATTATTATGGGTGGATAGCGCTTATATCTTATTGGTATTGGCAGCTGTGATTGGCTTTTATGTCATCAGTAGCTTGCTCGGCAAGCAAATTCGTCTACCCAATACCAAGCCTGTGCTAATTATTGTTGGACTTAGTGCTGGCATCATTGGTGGAGCAACCAACGCGATGTCGACGATTTTGATGATGTACTTGTTGTCTGCAAGTGATGATAAAAATACCATCGCCAAAGTCGGTAACATGTGCTATTTCTTGGGTAAAATTGCCCAAATCATTGTATTGCGTGAGCCTATCATGGCGCTGAGCAGTGGTGAATGGCAGCTGATTGTTTTACTGAGTATATTGTCTATAGCAGCGCTTTTAGTAGGCATCCGCTTGCGTCGTTATCTACCACAAGCACGCTTTCGTCAGCTGATTTTAGTAATTCTCACGGTACTTGGTATACGTATATGCTGGCAAGGGATTATGTCGTTTATGACTTAGCAGCAGCGAGAGTAGTATTGATGCTAAATTTTAGTCAGTCGCCTCATCAAAGAATATCTGCTGCGCCAGCCGAAAGGTATTGCAGTGCGCTTCAACCACATCGTTGATGTCTTCTGAATAACCGCCACCCATGACGATAGCGATTGGAATATTGGCGGTTTTGGCTTGGCGTAGGACATATTCATCACGCGCCTTGCAGCCTTCTATTGTTAATCCAAGCTTACCCAATTTATCAGTTGCCAATATATCGACAGCGGATTGATAAAAAATCATATCCGGTGCGAAATCTGCGATTAGTCTTGGTAGGGTCTGCGCTAAAATCTGTAAATATTCAGTATCACCGGTATCATTATCAAGCTCAATATCTAAGTCTGACACTTGCTTGCGAAATGGATAGTTCTTTGCACCATGCATACTAAAGACAAAAACGCGCGGCTCGTCTGCCATGATGCTGGCATTACCATTGCCTTGATGGACATCCAAATCAACGACCAGAATCTTCTGCGCTTGTCCACGATTGAGTAATAAGTTGCTCGCGACACAGACATCATTAAAAACGCAAAATCCCTCACCATGACCAGCAAAGGCATGATGTGTACCACCAGCGACATTCATTGATACGCCGTATTGCTGCGCAAAAAGAGCACATTCATAAGTGGCGTGAGCAATATAGCGACCACGCTCTACCAGCTCAGCTGTCATCTCAAAACCGATGACTCGTGCTTCTTTTCGGGGCAGGGTTTGGGTCTTTAGCTGATACCAGTAGTCAGCAGTGTGCGTCGTTAAAATCTCATCTTCACTTAAGCGTGCCGGCGCAAAAAAATTATCTGGCTTGATAGTCCCTTCTGCCAATAGGCGCTCAGGAATCATGGTGTATTTTTGCATCGGAAAACGGTGTTTTTCTGGTACTGAATAACGAAAAACATCAGAGTAGGCAATTTTTAGCATAATATTTTTAACATCGAATTGTTGTTTTTCTAAAGAATTGGTTGTTGAATGAGGTGTTTTAAAACTGTCGCCTTAGACGCTTGTTTTCTAACACGTTAAACGCAGGGTAGTTATTAATAGTAGCGCCTTCTTACTGCACAAACTGAGTGGGCAAAAAGAAGGTTCTGGAGTCTGCTTGTTGGCGTAGCTGTAAGAGTAGATCGGGTAATTCTTCAGCAGGGTATTGGTTATTGACCAAATCACTAAATATCTCATGAGCGACTGTGGTCATCGCAATGATACTTTGCAATAAATGCTCAAGTATATCGTCATCAAGACCGACCGCTTCGATATCAATGGCATTTTTATAGCGTATTTCGCCATCATCGACATCCATCTCTAAATTGCCAATCATCATGTCGTAGTTAATTTGAGTAATCAATAACATAGCGGCACTTTGATGACTTTCTGGTATCAGAAATGGCAAGATACCATAGACTGCCAGCAGTTTGGTTTTTTCTTGTACCCGAAATAGATAACCACAATCGAGCTGCTTATTGCGCATTCTTAAAGACAAATAGTGTGATTTTTGGCTGTCTCTTATCTTAGGTTGATAATGATTATAGTGCCACTCTTTATCGTCAAAGTATTGTTTTAGATAATCAACAATGGGCGTACCGCTTTCTTTATTTTGTTTTGTAATACTGTCGAAACCCTTATTCTTAGCAGTGCCTATATCAGCCTCCACAGGCTTATTCATAACATCGCTGTTATCGGCAACATTTTCGTCTGCGCTAGACGCATTTTTAGCGCTGACAGTGCTGTTAGTATTGTCAGGGTCAGTATTTCTGTTATCAATATTGACATTATCAGTTGCTACTTGCGACGCAATCACCTGACTATCAATCTCATTATGAAAGTCAGAGATTGGCAAATCCTTAGACGCTTTAATTTTATCAATAACAGAGCGCACAGTGGATGTGGTTAGCAGCTGCTTCATTTTTTTCCATAAGCTAAATTTAGTATGTTGACTCATAAATAGTCTGCTAACCAACAAATGAATAATAAGGATTAATAAGAAATACGGATAAACAAGCAGGCAAAAATAAATTACTGCTCGTTAAAACCTAAACTGTCTTTGATATTGGGTTGGCTATAAAACTCTTGCAGTATTTCCCGCAGATGTGCTGTCAACCATTCGCTTTCAAGCGCATCATAGAGGATAGGTAGCAGGGTAATAGACAGTTGCATCATTGCTGCCTCGTCGATATTTAAGCTTTCTGCCACCTTTGCTATGGTGTCGGACTGATGATTGCGATACCAAGTGTCGACGCTCGCTGCTACAAGGCTGTGCAAATAAGGTGACATGCGCAAGCGGTTGTAACTCTGCTGAATACTGGCTTCAATATGATCGATGCTGCTATTGTCAGGCTCATCACGTAGGTAGGTTTGGATATGGCTAATCGGCTGCTCTTTAATCCGTGCCCAACCAGTGATCAATAATCGCGCGACTTCTTCATTGGATAAATGCTCTTGGGCATTGGCTTCTGCGCGATGCGCCAAATCTTTAATATTGCGATGCAGATACGTCTGTAATTTTTCATCAAGGTTTCTGTTGGTTGCCTTTTCAAATGAGCTGCGCCCAAGTTTCATCAGCTTACCAACACCGCCAGCTTTGTCTAGCGTATTTTCCATAAAATCGTTGATGGCGTGATATAGCGTTTGGGTCAACAAATCTGCAAACGTATCGTTGCCAACCAATGTATGAATCAAGATATTGCGCTGCTGTTTATGGCTGCCGACATAGTTCGCTAGCGTTTCAACTTGCGTATCATCGACAAGCTCTGATAACGGCACATTGTCATTGGCTGGATGATAAATAATGCTATGCAAGATATCGCGTACATCGGTGCGCATTACCTCGCTTAGTGGATGTTCTAGTAGCCAATCATTAAGCAGGCGTTGCAAATTATCGCTACTGATATATTTAGCCAATGGCTGTGCACCAAGCCACTGCCAAGCTTCCATGCTCAGCGGTTCAGCTTGCTTACGTAGCCAGTGCTGCATAAACGTAACTTGTGCATCAATTAAGCCGTCTATCGTTAGCACAAGCGTATTTGGGTTTTGAATATCTTTTGAAGTCTGCATAGGTTTTGAGGTCATAGTAATCGACAATTTGTTATACTGTGTGGTTATGGGGCATAAAGTATTATGCCACGAACATCGTCTTTGTTTGTGATGAATATTGACTGCGGCTCAATAAATAATGAGAGGTTGTAATGACGGCTTTGAATACCGCCTTACTTGCGCTTGATGAGCTGACGGTTCAGCGCGGTGAAACGCCTTTATGTGAGGGGGTTTCACTCAATTTGTCTGCAGGCAGTATTTGCCATTTGATTGGTGCCAATGGTACTGGTAAGACCACGTTACTCATGCAGCTGGCTGGATTATTGCCGGTGCTAACAGGTGAGACTTATTATCAAGGGGCAGTCAGTTTACCGATTCAGCCTTTGTATGTGTCGCATCAATTGGGCATTCATCCCAATCTCACCGTTGCCCAAAACCTCACCTTTTTGCTGAATTTATATGGTATCACACCAAGCGCTGCTGATATTGACGATGCCCTCAATTGGGTAGGGTTACAAGGATTTGAGACCATAAGCTCAAGTCATTTATCTGCGGGTCAAACAAGGCGAATTACCCTTGCGCGGTTATATTTACTGACGCCTGAAGTGACGCCATTATGGTTACTTGATGAGCCATTTACCGCGATTGATGTCGATATGGTTGCACGGATGGAAGACCGATTGCGAGATTTTGCCCATGAAGGTGGGGCGATATTAATGACCAGTCACCAAGCGGTCGGCGTTGCCAATCAAGTGCTCGATTTATCCGATTACATGGTATAAATACCACCAGTATCAGTGCGATAAGCATCAGTTGAAGAGCGTATAAATGATAGAAACAGACAGTTTATTACCAACCGTAAATACTAGCTTAAATACGCATATATCTGATATGCGCAGTATCAGTTTTATGCAGCTGTGGCGGCGTGAATGGCAGGTTAAGCAGCAAGGGGCTGTGCAGTGGTTGTATCCGTTGGTGCTGTTTTTGGTGATTATTACCTTGTTCCCGCTGGCAGTTGGGAGTGAGCCTGCACTATTACAACGCCTTGGCGTATCAGCGGTATGGATTGCTGCATTATTGTCATTGGTGATGGGCGTCGATGGTTTATTTAAACCTGCGCTTGATAATGGCACACTGGCACAATTGGTCGTCGCTAAAGCATCGCTGCCCTTATGGGTGCTGATTCGTTTGGTGATTCACTGGATTTTTAGTAGTGGTATTGTAGCGGCATTAAGTTTACTCGCCGTGCCTTTATTTCAGCTCAGCTGGTTTGAGGCGTGGATATTGATGGCCTCTATTGTCACTGGCAGTCCGATGCTTTTAATGTTGTCAGCGGTCGCTAGCAGTTTGACGTTATCATTGAAGAATGGTGCGGTGCTAGTGCCTTTGATTGCTTTGCCGATGCAGTTGCCGGTATTGATTTTTGCCACTGGTGCGGTTGATTTATTTGCCACTGGTCTTAACGGATTACCTATTTTGGCGTTGCTGTTAGCAGGTAGTATTATTTCAGTGTTGATAATGCCATGGGTGATTGCTATGACGTTAAAAATGTCGTGGTTGAATTAAAAGTTTGCACTGGCATGTTGTTCATTCTCTTATTAAAGCCTTTTATATTAACAACATGATGAAAACAGGCAACTTTGCTATAATAGTTTATTAAACAAACACTCACTCACGTGTAGATTCTATCCAGCGTTTAACGCCAGCGGGTTAGCAGGTAATTGTATGAATCAGGCGTTTTACTCGATAATCACCAGCTGCACAATAGGTTTATATCCATGCCCAACCTAAATAATGTTTCTTCTCCTAGCCTGTGGCAACGTATCTGGCAAGTTTTCTTGACCACGGTGGGTACTAAGGAGTTCTTTCGTATCTTCTCGCCTTGGGTCAAGTGGCTGGCGATATTAGCCAGTCTTTTCTTGCTCATCGGCAGTATTTGGGGGCTGGCTTTTGCGCCGCCTGATTATCTGCAAGGCAATAGTTATCGTATTATCTTTATCCATGTACCAGCAGCAAGCCTTGCTATTTCAATCTATTTTTCCTTAGCTGTACTTGGGGTGATTTATCTAGTCTGGAAAATTAAGACAGCAAGTCTTGTTGCGCAGGCACTTGCCCCTCTAGGATTTTTATTGTGCGTGATTAGTTTATTGACGGGGTCTATTTGGGCAAAACCCACGTGGGGTACTTAGTGGGTTTGGGATGCGCGGCTGACGTCTATGCTGATTTTGGCATTTTTATATGCAGGTGTGATGGCATTGTTTGCCGCCTTCGAGCACACTGCTAACCGCGGTAAAGCGGCGGCTATTTTGTCTATCGTTGGCGCAGTGAACTTGCCGATTATTAAGTATTCAGTGCAGTGGTGGAATACCTTGCATCAAGGCTCGACCTTTACGTTGACCGCTGCACCTAAGATGTCAGCAGATATGTGGCTACCATTATTATTGATGATTATCGGTAGTTATTTACTGGTTGCGACTTTAGCGATTTACCGTACCAATACGCTAATATTGCATCGTGACCAAGGTAAAGCGTGGGTGAAAGAATACATTCGCGGACAAGCCAAATGACTGTAATGACTGTCGACCAACCAAATAACGGCTAGGAAAATATGATGCAGCCTTACTTTTATAGTTTTTCTGAGTTTATTGCCATGGGCAAGCATGGCGTTTTTGTCTGGTCATGCTGGGCGATTACCGTTGGTATGATGCTGGCTTTTGTATTTTATAGCCGTCGTCAAAGACAAGCCCTTATCAAGCAGCTGGCAATTCAGCAAGCCCGCCAGGCACAGCGCACGACCAAAACGCCCACACCGGTGACTAAAAGCACTCACTAGAAGTCATTTTATATCATACTTTTGCTATCTAGATTTGACGTATAGCGCTGATACATAAGTGAGCTGATGAAGGGTCTTAATAAAGAGTGCTAAGCTTATTGAGTTATATATAAAATGCTACCATATAGCTATTAGAAGAGTACGATTAGAAAGACATTTTTAGAACGTTTTTCTAATGGTAGTTTCTTTAATATTTTCTGTTTTATAGATGGATAGTATCTAAAACAGTGACTCATCAATGAGGTAGTAGTATGAACGCAGTTCGTCGTAAAAAACTGATGTGGGTTATGTTTACGCTTGCAGGGGCAGCGATAGCCGTGGTGTTGGTAATTTATGCTATAGGACAACAGACTGACTACTACTTTGACGCGACCGCCATTGCGCAAGGTGAAGCACCACAAGACAAACGTATTCGTGCAGGTGGTATGGTCGTAGCAGGTAGTGTACAGCGTGCGCCAAACGACCCTTTGAGCGTTGAATTTGCTATCACAGACTTTCAATCGACCGTACCAGTCACTTATCAAGGTATCTTGCCAGACTTGTTCGCTGAGAATTCAGGTGTTGTCGCGACTGGTAAAATGCAAGGCGATACTTTTGTAGCGGGTGAAGTATTGGCAAAACATGATGAAAACTATATGCCGCCAGAAGTTGCAAAATCGATGAAAGAAAACAATCGTAATGGTGCGGTACCGCCTTCTGAACAATATAATCCTGCTGAAAAGCTTCATGAGACTAAAACACTGCAGCAGTAATAATGGTCAGTATTTAAAATATAAAAAAGCCAGTGATTAGAACTCACTGGCTTTTTTATGCAATTTCATAATAGTCTAGTCGATTTAATCATCCCATTCTGGTGAATAATCTGGATGCTTAATTTTACGACCATCAGCACGCGCTAAGCTACTTATTTTCTCAATTTCGTCAGCACTCAACTGCACATCGATGGCATCTAAATTACCTTGTAGATGATCAGGATTAGACGTCTTTGGAATCGCAATACGATGCTTGTCTGATAAAATCCAAGCTAATGATATTTGTGCTGGCGTAACCTTATGGTGATTAGCAATCTCTTTGATAATATGGTTATCAAAAACATCCCCGCGTGCTAGTGGCGAGTAAGCTTCCAATAAAATATGATGATTGTGCAAAAAGGTTTGCAAGGTGTTTTGTTTAATAAAGGGGTGAAACTCGACTTGGTTCACTACAATCGGCACGTCAGCATATCGCTTGGCTTCAATGATATTGGCGATGTTAAAGTTAGAGACGCCGATATTGCGAGTCAGCCCCTGTTTTTGCAGCTCGCATAACGCAGGAATAGTCTCTGATAACGGTACACGTTCATCAGGCCAGTGTAACAGCAATAAATCAACATAATCTGTATCTAGATTTTCCAATGAGCGCTTAGCAGCGGCGACGAGCTTTTCTGGTTCAAACTTCATATCATCAGGAAATATTTTGGTGGTCAAGAAGAACTTGTCGCGAGCCACGCCTGATTGTTTGATACCTTGACCAACTTCTTTCTCATTGCCGTAAGCTTGCGCCGTATCGATATGCTCATAGCCCATTTCTAACGCTTGGCTGACGACATCGACACAGTCTTGCCCCGTCGATTGCCAAGTACCTAGCCCGAGCACGGGAATATTGGCTTGTCCAGCAGTGCGGATATTATAATTTTTAGCACGCATATTATTGTCCTTGTTATTGATATGTGTATTGATAATAGAGGGTGAAGTAAGCAATAAGATGCTCGCTATCTCTATTAAGTGTATCCACTATAGGCAAAAGCAGTGGTAAGTGAAAGGGTAGCTGACGCTTTCCTACAAAGGACAAACAGGCTGTAACGTCATTTCAATTATTTCTTGCCTATCATTACTAAAGTACAGACCAGAAAAAGCCCATTATTTATGAATAATGGGCTTTTTCTTATTACTCAAAACGAATCATTTAAATAGATGAGTCGTATTAAATCTATTAACTAGTAATGACTATTTAGCAGCAGCTTCTACAGGTGTGGTACTTGCAGTGTCAGCGCCCCAGATTTTTGGATATTTGTAGCCAGGGAAGCTGTCATGAGCATACTTTTTAAAGGCATCTGAGTTATAAGCGTTGGTCACGTCTTTTACCCATTTTTTATCTTTATCAGCAGTTTTGATAGCAGACCAGTTCACATAAGCAAAGCTTGGCTCTTGGAATAGTGCTTCAGTTAACTTGATACCAGAATCTGTAGCATAGTTACCATTGATGATGGCAAAATCTACTTCATCACGAGCACGTGGTAACTGTGCCGCTTCTAGCTCAACAATTTTGATGTCGTATTTGCTGTTGTCAGCGATATCAGCTTTTGAAGCAGTCAATGGATCGATATTGTCTTTTAGCGTAATCCAGCCAAGCTCATTCATCATGACTAATGCGCGAGCAAAGTTACTTGGGTCATTGGGTGCAGAGACGCTCATGCCCTTATAAACTTCTTCGATTTTGGTTTTTTTACCTGCATAAATACCTAGTGGGGCAGTAGGAACTTGAAAAACTTCGACCAAATCAAGGTTGTTTTCTTTTTTGAAGGTGTCTAGATAAGGCTTATGTTGGAAGATGTTGATGTCTAAGTCGCCATCTGCTAATGCAACGTTTGGACGAACATAATCGGTAAATGTTACCAGCTCAACTTCATAACCTTGTGCCTCTAGCGAACCCTTTACTTGGTTACGAACCATATCAGCGAAGTCGCCTTCGGTCGTACCGATGATGATTTTGGTATGTTCAGGGTCGATATCACTGGTCGTAGTAGCCTCTGTATTTGTAGTTTCAGTAGCGCCTTCAGTGACTGGCTCTTGAGTGGCTTCTGGTGCTGATGAGTTGTTGCAACCGACCAATACGAGACCTGATACGCCAACAGCCGCAAATGCAGTTGCTACTTGACGGCTGATATCTGTTAATTTCATGGAACTTCCTTAATAAGGGTAGAGATAAAAGGATAAAATACTGGGATCAAAACAGGATTAAAAAAACTGCATTAAAAAAGCAACATTATGAATAGTAATGCTGCTAAGTTAACGAGTGTTAAGATAGTATCAAAATTAAAGGGAATCAGTTATAAAGTCAAGCATTTGCTTAGGATGAATCAGTATTACACCATGTGTATTATTCATATTGGACATTAGCTGATGGGTAATAGCGGCTATTAATGAGCCATACGATGAATCGTTTTTAGCGCTTATCCAATCGGTTTGCGATCCAATTACCTAAGGCTTGAATACCAATAACCATGATGGATAGCATAATGACGATGAATACCATCACTTCAGTTTGATAGCGGTAATAACCGTAGCGAATCGCCAAGTCACCCAAACCGCCGCCGCCAATCATACCAGCGGCTGCTGAAAAGGACAGCAAACTGATACAAAGGATGGTCACAGACAAGACCAAGCCAGAACGAGCCTCGTTTAGTAATACTTTGATAATCGTAAAAGGTCTTGCGCCCATCGATTCGGTCGCTTCAATAATACCACGCGGTACTTCACGTAAGTTTTGCTCAACCAAACGTGCAAAGTAAAATGAGCCGGCAATCGCAAGCACTAATGAGGCGGCGATAGGACCAATACCTGTACCGACGATGGCTTTGGTAAAGGGGCTCATTGCAACCATCAAAATCACAAACGGGAAGGCACGCATAAAGTTGGTGATGCCACCAAGTACAGCATAGAACGTTTTATTCTGCAAAAACTGCCGATCACTGGATAAAAATAAGAAGACGCCAAACAGACCGCCGATAAGAATGGCTACTGTGGTTGAGATACCCAGCATAATAAAAGTATCTAAAAACGCCTGCCAAATCTCTTTACGCAGCACAAGCAGCTTGTCTATCGAGGCGGATAATTCTGCACCGGTTATCATGTTTATCTCTCCTGCCTCATTAGTCTTCGTGGACTAAGCCTTTGCCAATTGGGGTGGTGGCCTGAATGAGACCGTCGCGGATGTCTGCGACTTCGAGTAATTGTCCTTGATGTAACAAGGCTGCGCGGTCACATAGTCTGCGAATGACGCTCATCTCATGCGTTACAATGACGATAGTGACCCCAAGCTGCTCATTGATATCACGTAAGCAAGTCAACAAACTGCGCGTAGTGGCAGGGTCAAGCGCACTAGTCGGCTCATCAGCAAGGAGCACTTTTGGGCTTGGCGCAATCGCACGGGCGATACCAACACGCTGTTTTTGTCCGCCTGACAACTGCGCAGGATAGTGACTAGCGCGGTCGGTTAAATCAACGATGTCTAGACAATCCATGACACGCTTATGAATATCAGCGCGAGGGTAGCCTGCAACTGTTAAGTTAAAGGCAACATTGTCAAAGACTGTGCGGTTGGACATCAAGTTAAATTGCTGAAAAATCATACCGATATTGTGACGGGCAATACGCAAATCACTGGCAGACAAAGAAGTCAGGTCTGTACCATCAATAATCACTTGACCTGAATCGGGACGTTCAAGCAAATTAATCAGACGTAAAAGTGTTGATTTACCTGCACCTGAATAGCCCATCAAGCCAAAAATCTCGCCTTGCTTGACGCTCAATGACGTCGGCTCAACAGCAGTAAACCAATGTGGCTTGCCGTCTTTATCTTTTATAGACCGGTCACTCAAAAAACTCTTGGTCACATCGTTTAAGACAATCATGTCACTCATGGAAGGCTCAAAATTTAATAAATGTTTTAGTGGTTATCAAATGTTGGTGTTTCTTTAGCTGCCTAACAGCTGAGTTAAAAACCACATTTAGTAACCCCATAATAAGGGGCGCTAATATAGCATATTATGCAAGGTTTTGGATACGGGCATTGGCGATTGACTTCCAACTCAGCTTAGTCAATATAAAGATATGCAGCATAAGATAGGGAGAGCATTACTCGGATACATTTTCTCGCCTATTATATGCTGTGCGCGGCAAAGGCTTTTAGATCTTAACCTAGTCGCACTGCTTCAAATCTCTATATTATATAAGTGAATAAAATCAGTCACGATTGTCATGATGATAATGAAGATCGAGTTTGACAGGTAACACCACCAAAAATCGTGTATGACCATTGATGGTATCGGTGGTGATTCGTCCTTGATGGGCAGTGACAATTTGTGAAACCAATGATAAACCAAGCCCTGAGCCTTTGTTTTTTTGCTGTAAGCGCACAAACGGACTGAATACTTCTTCACGTTTGTTTTCAGGAATACCGTCACCTTCATCAATCACTGCCAACACCACATATTTGGGCAGGGGACGTGTTGGTTCCGGTTTGGCTCTTTTGAGATGTTTGCTAAATAGGCTTTCTTTACGAGTAGTATTTGAGTTTTCAGTACTTTCTTTGTGGTTGTCTTTACTGTCCTCTTTAAGACTGTTTTTAGTGCTTTGCTTTATGCTGCCATTACCATGCTCTGGAGTATTGTTAATAGTATTGTCATCAAGGGCATTTTCAATAGATGGGTCATTATTTTCTGGCACTTTTGGCTTCTCAGGTACCACACGCCACATGACCTTTTTTAGTTTATCGGTTAAATCTGAGGTAAAACTTTGATAATTAGCAAACAGTGAAGACTGACTTACTATTTCAAGCGTATCACTTGTATCAGCAGGTTCTAATAGATTTAAATCGTTAATATTGTCATTGTCGTGGTCTGTAACATGCTCAGCATCATCAGTGCTAACATCCGCATCTATCTCTACGTTTTCACCATTTCTAAAAATAGGCGGTGCAGGTAATACTGTAACAGTATCATTATTATCTACTTTTGGCTTTGAATGAGCTAGGCTGCTAGGGTCGTCAAGCTCTAATGAATCCTTGTTCTTATACATATGATATTCAAGCTGATGTATATCTTGAGAGATATTCTCATAAGAATCAAAATCTGAGTTGTTATAGTCTGCAAAACCACTACATAATACTGTCTGCAGTAAAAAATCTGGGATGTTTTCAGCTTCCTCCAGTGTTTGCACGCCGTACAGCAGTACAGTGACCGGTGGTTTGCCGTGTAGCATGGCGTTGGTTAATAGATTACGAATTAAATGCGTGAGCATCGATGACTGGCCATCAATCACGATATGCTCACCAATCAATGTCGCTTCAGGATAATGTTGGCGCTCTTGGTTCACCAAGTCATATAAATCTAAATGTTCAACCTGCTGTAAGGCATGACCGGCATCCAAGCGGCTTACCAACAAAATACTTTCGACTAAATCGTTAAGACCTGAGAGGTCACGATTAATGGCTTGAGCGCGCTTATCAAATTTGGCCTTAATATCACTTGGTAGTGCACTCGTCAGCATATCCATCATTTCAATTTGCAAACGAATGCGTGTGATAGGAGTACGCAGCTCATGCGATGCGTGTGCTAATAATAGATTATTGGCATCAATAAGGTGTTCTATCTTCTGTGCAGCTTGATTAAAGCCGCGTGCAAGCGAGGCGATTTCATCATTACCGCGCGCATTGACCCGTACGGTAAAGTCACCATCGCCAAGCTGAGCCATCTGTTGGCTCATCTGATTGATGCGCCAAGTAATAGTACGAGCAATCCACCAGAGTACACCTGCCATAATGATAAGCAATAATAGTGTACCGGTAAATAAATTAAGCGCAGCAGAAAGTACCGGCTTTTTAGGTGGTAAGCGTGATTCATATAATAGCGTATAGCCTGTGCTGCTATATACTTGTGCTTGCTTAGTTGGCGATGTTTCTGCAAAAGAAGGGAAAACGCGTGAAAATAAAGAAGGTGGGTCAGGAAGCTCTAGCGGCAAATCGCTATTGTCTGTCTGCATCAGTAGATGACCTTCACTATCATAGAGCCCCATTTTTGCTTGCAGTGATTCATCAAAGATATCAAAGCTTTTTTTGACCACCGCCAGCATAAAACGCGATTGTAAGCGATTTTCTTTACTAACCGCGATATTTAGCTCATTTAAAAAAGGGTCGATTTGTCCCAAGATTTGTGTCGCTAATACCTCTGAGCGAATGCCAGCATCTTTATCATGTACTAACTGCGTCAGCAATACCATTGCAACGGCAAATAAGATAAGCGCCAGCATAACACTAGCAAATAACTTGGCAAATACGGAACGAAAACCCAATTGCTGCATCAAATCATCTCTATTATCAAATGCTTCATTATTAGTTACTGATATCGTTAAGTCTAAATAGAAAAAACAGATTCATATCATTAGCACTATATTGTTTTTAAACTGAATCAACCATCTGGTTTATAGGAGTAAAAAAAAGGAGTCATCATATGTATGATACCCCTTTTAATGAACACTTTTAAATCCGTTCGACTGTTTATTTACTGACGGTACATTACAAACTACACTTGATCAGTGGCAAACTGATAGCCGACACCGCGTACCGTGATAATACGCTTTGGCTGACGTGGATTATCTTCAATTAAAGCGCGCAGGCGTGAGATATGCACGTCAATGGCACGATCAATATTGTCTGAGCTATCATCATTTGGCATGGCTTGCCACAGCTGCTCGCGATTCAATACTTTGCCAGAATGAGTGGCAAAATAGTGTAGCAATTGGAACTGATGCGTCGTCAAACGTACTGGCAGATCATCGATGGTGACTTCATGACTGTCAGGGAAAACGCTTAAACGACCGAAAGTTAAGCTATCAGACTGACTGTCCGCTTGGTTTGGCTGCTCATGGCGACGAATAACGGCACGAATACGAGCGAGCAGTTCACGCGGCTCAAAAGGTTTGGAAATATAATCATCGGCGCCCATCTCAAGACCCAATACACGGTCTGTGGTATCGCCTTTTGCCGTTAGCATAATAATCGGCACTTTATTGGTCATATTGTTTTTGTTGCCACGTATCTTTTGGCAAACCTGCATACCGTCCATATCAGGTAGCATCAGGTCGAGCACCACCAAATCAATATCACGCTCTTTGGTATCTAATACATCCAGACCTTCTTGTCCAAGTCCTGCATGATGAACGTCATAATAATTCATGGTCAGATAATCGCTGATTAACTCAGCCAAATCTGGATCATCTTCAATTAACAAAATCTGCTTACTCATATCGTTTCCTCTAGTTGTTGTTATAGGTTGTCTATATGCTGCTCTTTTTATCATTAAAAAAGAGGTGTCCGCCCTTAATTTTCAATTATTCCAAATGCTTGTAGCACAAACATCTAAAATACAAGTTATGCTTTCATACTATTCATAACTTTCATATTATTCATAATACGCTATATTGCCTAAACAGGATGTTATTAAACAAGGCGTGCTTTGTTAATGTTTCTACACAATGTAACTGTGTACCTTTATACCTAAGAAACCACCACTTTTTTACCCTTAGATTCAATAGGTAAGTTTGCAAGACAAATTAAGCTGTCATTACTAATGCCAGCGATTAAATACTGTTTGGTGAGTGGATAGTATTCGATGACCTCAACAGACTGGCGGGTCAAGCGCTGATCCTGTCCTATAATCCAAATATCAGCCCTCAAAGAACGTAAAGGTTTATAAGGTGGCACCTGTATTTGGGTTAAATTGACATTATGTAAAGCGTTTTTTGGTACAACCGTACCAACCTCTATCTGTCCGTAATCAACTCGACCAGTAACTTGCATGCCAGACGCTATCTGGTTGCGACTGACTTCATTATTAACGACGTTCACATAAACCAATAACTGTATGGGCTGTTTTATATTCTGTACTTTACTAACCTGACCGGTAAATTTATCGACCCTATCTTCAGCAGTAAAATTGACGGTCTGACCGACAGAGATTTGTGATTCAGCTTCAATAGGTAACGTTGAGACAAAATGCAATTGTTTCTCATCACTGAGCGTTAATAACGACGTTTGAGCATCTATCTCTTGTCCTACTTGTGCAGACAGATTTTTGACCCGTCCTGAAAAGCTGGCTCGCAGTGTTATCAAATTATTAGAAGGCGTTGACCTAGCTTTAGGAGCAGTCGCGTTAGATTTTCCATTCAGCGTCGATATCTGATTGGTATTAGCCGAATCGGTCACTTTATTATTACTAGAGTCTATCGTATTTAGGCTAATATCTGTTTCATAACTGTCAGATTTATCTGGGCTTATCACTTTATTTGATGGTGCCTGACGTCGAACGATGAGAAGAGGCGTACCTTTTTTTACCCATTGATTTTCACTTACCAATACTTGCTCCACTTTCAGGGGTTGCGCTGCGATAAGGTTGATTTGCTTGATAGGCTCAATACGACCTTGTAAGCCAAGGCTTGGCTGATAACGGGTGGGCTTGATACTCAAAATATGATCGGGCGTGATGGTGACACTATCCGCACTAATTAGCGGTATATCAACCGCTTCATTATTTTCACTGCTCACTGCTTCGGTAGGAGAGGTTGGCTGACAGGCGATAAGAAGTATGGCGCTCAATAGATAGCCGCTTTTTTTTAATGGTGTAGCCTGTAGGAATATAAAACGCATAAAATACAGCGCGTGTATAGGAAATCTCATACCAATCACCATCATCAACGACTTTTTATTATATAGGGAATTGAGGGTAGGTGGAATAATTACGCCATATTTACTCAGCGGTTTCTCAGTGAGAAAGGCAGCAGTTCACCATGCTAGGCTATATA
>NZ_DATIRM010000161.1:0-8646 GCF_035469765.1 Psychrobacter sp. | reverse complement strand
CTCAAATTGCTTACTTCTAGATGCTGCATGATACGTGCGCGATAGGCTTGCGCATCATCGACATTTTTGACTGGTGGTACTAGATTCGGCATGCAGATAACTCGGTTAAAGCTTTCTGCCGCATGAGGGACTGTGGTTGCTAACGCCTTGTCATCACGCAAATGAATGTGCCAATCATCGGGCTGCAGGATGGTCAATTCTCTAATTGAATCAGTCATAGTATCGTCGCGCTCTATATCGTCATATCTGGGAGTAAAAGGGAGTCTTGTTGTGCTGCTATCATAACAGATTTGCTTACCTGACTAAATATGTGGCTGGATATCTATACATAATATCTCTACATAAATTGTAGGCAGTTTAACTGGCTACAAAAGCACGATGCCATGTTGACGGTGTTTTTATAGAAAGAATTATGGATTCAGTAGCCGCTGAATCTGGGTGAAAACCTCATGCTTGATGACAGTGCTACTTTTGCCAATGGTAAATATGATGTACACTGAGTGAGCAAACCATCTTCCTCATGATATAGTCGATTTACCTATCATTAAATTCCTCATACTAGGAGTGTTTCATGGCTCAGCTTGATCCAAAAACTATTAATAAAATCGTATTGGCATATTCAGGGGGTCTTGACACCTCAATCATCGCTCGATGGCTACAAGAAACCTATGATGCAGAAGTGATCACTTTCACTGCGGACATCGGTCAAGGTGAAGAAGTTGAGCCTGCACGTGCCAAAGCTGAAGCCATGGGTATCAAACATATCCATATCGAAGACTTGCGCGAAGAGTTTGCTCGTGACTATGTGTTCCCAATGTTCCGTGCCAACGCCATCTATGAAGGTGAGTATCTGCTTGGGACTTCTATCGCCCGTCCACTTATCGCCAAGCGTTTGGTTGAAATCGCCAAAGAACATAATGCCGATGCGATCAGTCATGGCGCGACTGGTAAAGGTAATGACCAAGTACGTTTTGAGCTAGGTGCCGTTGCATTGTCTCCAGATGTCGTGACTATTGCGCCTTGGCGTGAGTGGGATTTATCAAGCCGTGAAAGCTTGATGGAATATGCTAAAGAGCATAATATTGCCATCGATTATGCAGGCAATAAGAAAAAATCTCCGTACTCGATGGATGCCAATTTATTACATATCTCTTATGAAGGCGGCATTTTAGAAGATCCATATGCTGAAGCAGAAGATGACATGTGGCGCTGGTCAGTAAGCCCAGAAGAAGCACCAGATGAAGCACAATATCTGGAATTAGAGTATGAAAAAGGCGACATCGTTGCCATCGATGGTGAAGCGCTTAAGCAATATGAAGTAATGATTAAGCTTAATGAGATTGGCGGTAAGCACGGTATCGGACGTTTGGATATCGTTGAAAACCGTTATGTTGGTATGAAGTCCCGTGGTTGCTACGAGACGCCAGCGGGCACCATTATGTTAAAAGCGCATCGCGGTATTGAGTCATTGACACTTGATCGTGAAGCAGCCCATTTAAAAGATGAGCTGATGCCACGTTATGCTAAGACTATCTACAACGGCTATTGGTTCAGCCCTGAGCGTATGATGCTACAGGCGTTGATTGATAAGTCACAAGAGTATGTTAACGGTACGGTACGTGTCAAATTATACAAAGGTGCGGTAAGCGTGGTGGGTCGTAAGTCAGATGATTCATTATTTGATGAAAAAATTGCGACCTTTGAAGATGATGCGGGCGCCTATGATCAAAAAGATGCAGAAGGTTTCATTCGTCTAAATGGTTTACGTTTGGCAATTGAAGCCAGCCGTGGTCGCGATTTATCAAAATAAGCAACGTTAACGAAAGGTTTTTTAAATTCCTGATGAATTAACTGACCGATAAAAAAGAGTCGCTATTTATATAGCGACTCTTTTTTTATTGCTGATAGGTTTTTATTACACTATTTTCAGGCGCGGCTTTGTCATTCAGCTTTTGACTTTTTATCATCAGCAGCGGTATCTTCTTCTACCATGACGATCGCCACATCTTGCTGTTCCCGTTCTTCAGATTTGGAGTCTTGCGCTAATACTTCTGCTGTTGCAAATACGACACCGTTAGATTTTTGTGTTTGATACTTAATGGTTGCCAAAACCCCAAGACCGCCAATAACAAGCAGAATCAGCAAAATAACAGGGTTTTTCCATAGAGGCGTAGATGCCTCATATTCAATGGGCTTTTCATTAAGGGTGGTTGGTGCAGTGTCATTGTTGCCGCTACTACCGAGCAGTCCTGAGCTGACCAAAGGCGGCTTTGGCGGATTGATAGGTTCAGAGGTAATACGTAGTCGATTGCGCTGCAAATATATCTCTGATATTTTAGCCAGTTGTAAGAGCCAGCGTTGGTGTGGCAAGCCAATAGCTGTCATTTGTGCAAACATCAATAAATCATTATGTTTACCTTGTTGGACGTTTTCAGCTGAGCGTCCAATCGCTTTTAAGTAGTTACCTGTTGCCAGCTGCACGTCTTTTACTGGCTCAAATCGTTCGGGTTTAAATGCTGTCAGATCATACCAATAGGTATCAAAAGCTGGTGGTGGATCTATCAATTGCTCAGCGCTTAATAGGTGACGTTCAGTGCTGTTTACTGACTCTGTTTCTGAAGTCTCTTCTGCTGATAAAATGTTTTGCGTGTCATCGCTATCGTCTGCTGATTCGGTAAGTGTGGACTTTGGGACAAGGGCTGCAAAACGTGCTTGGGACAAGAATTGTGGCTGTAGAGTAAACCATTTATTAATCTCATCATGATCAAGCTGGCTATATTCGACTAAAATAGCCAGCTCGCGTAGCACTATCACACATAAGGAAGTAAGTAGGATTTGCACTTGTGGCGTTGTCGTATCAATCTGAGCTGCGATATGCTCGCTGGCTTTAGTCACACGCGCATTGTCATGAAATATCGCATCAGCGGCATCATAGCGATGGTATAACGTTGCATTTAAAGTGGCAAAATTCATAGAATTGTACTGGCGCATCTCTTTGACTGCACTGCGCCCAAACAGCTTTTTGCTTAGTGCTTGTCCTTGATGGCGCTGCTGATAAGCGAGAAGGGCGCTGATAATCGCTTGTAAGCTGCCATCCATTGCCAGACGCGCCTGCGGCAATGACAGCGCTGCTGCATCTGCTAATAATGACACCAATGGCTTGGTATCTTGATATAGAAAATCATACATCGACACACGTGTCGGTGAAATAGTCGTCATAATCTGCTAGCATTAAAAAGTGTGCCTCTATATTACGGTGCCAAATGCCTTGATACAATCCCTTGATAATAGAAAGTCTCACTCATTTTTATGCTGCTAACAGTCATCATCGAAATAACTGCCGGAAAATTGCTATGACATATAAAGAAAATTTTATGACCCAGATAGTGATTAGCATTGCTCAGCAAACTTTGACCGTTTATAAGCGGCAAAAAGTTATTGCTCACTATCCTGTGTCAACGGCTAAAAATGGGATGGGCAGTCAACAAGACAGTGGTTGTACACCACTTGGTCAGCATATCATTGCAGAAAAAATAGGAGGCAGTGCGCCAAGTCATGCGGTATTTATTGGACGTATAGCGACTGGAGAAATATATAATGCTGAGCTTGGGGCATTAAACCCTGAACGTGATTGGATACTCAGCCGTATTTTTTGGCTAAGTGGTCTTGAAGAAGGGATAAATAAAGGCAGTGATAGTCAAGGTAGCTGTGATACGTATCAACGCTATATCTACCTACATGGAACGCCAGACAGTGAACCTATGGGCGTACCGCTTTCACATGGCTGCGTACGTATGCGAAATCAAGATATTATTGAACTCTTTGAGCAGGTCGAAGAAGGTACGCCAGTGAATATTATCGCCCAATAGAAGTATTGTTAAGTAGCAGTAGCAGCAATGTATGGATTTTAAATTAAGTAGGTCATATAAAAAAGACAGCCATTATTAAATAGGCTGTCTTTTTTCTCTAATATTGATACCTATAGAATGACAATATATTCAATCACCAAAATACTGAGCAAGCATAAAACTTATCCAAACGTTTTTCTGTGGCTTTCTCTATCGGTACTAAAGCAGCATTTAACCAGCCTGCCGCATATAAAGCAGAAGAGTCAGAGCTGGCTTTACTTTGATAGCACTGCTGATAATCAATCATATTGAGCTGTTTATCCAGTGCTTTCTGTGCTTTTACGGCACGTTTTAGCCAACGTTTGGTTTTCTTCTTGCCATATAAAGGTGCTACTAACTCACTGCTATAACGCAAATCTTTTAGATGGTCGTGTAGGCTGTACAGTGCTTTTATGATTGATTCGTTCTCTAGCTCGCTGTTTGACTCATCATAGCTGTCCTCTAAATCTTGCTCAGCCTCAAGTAATTTTTCATAGTACTTAGCAAGTATCTTTTCCAACTTATTGATAGCCAGCTTATGTGCTTGAGGCTCAAGGCTAGGATCGCTCATGGTAAAGGCGATGAGCTCAAGCAACACGATTTGAAAGTCATTGGCACTGATAGCAGCCATTGGTGTGATTGTGAGAGCACCAATATCCGCTGTCCAATCAACGATGGGTGCGCCGTTCTTTTGTAGCCTCGGTTCAATATGAGTACTGAGATAAGCAAGCTTGCGATAATCAGCGAGTAAAGTGGCAGTTTGTTGCAGTATGGCTGACCAATCTGGATTGATTCCATCTGAGAAGCTATCAAATGCTTGTAGCGCAGTATGTAAGCGCTCTATACCGATAGATAGCTGTAAAAGGTGCTCATTATCTTTACTGCCTGCGACGATGGCGCTACTGTTTGGGAGTATTTGCAACAGACAGTTATGCACGACTGCGCGTAAAAAAGCAGGCATACTGATTTTTTTATCGATATTAAGCGCTCTCAAGTCGGCAGCAGTGGCTGGACTATGACTTTGTCCCTTTATAAGTAGACCGCCACGTTCAGCTTTGGTCACGGTAGATAAGCACAATTTATAACGCTGACACCAAGTTTTAGCAGTCGTAAATAAAAAATCTAACTCACCAGATACTAGCTCAAATTCAATTTCTTGAATGGCATCTCTTTGAGTGTCATCGGTGCCATGGATAATTTCTCCATAGTCGTATGCCATCTCAATACTGTTAACGACTTCATCGCTCGTATCTTCTATCAATAAGCGGGTAGTACGCTCTACATCAGTCACATATAAACGGGTCAGTTTTTTAGCCAGTTTTTTTAGCTTAAAATCTGCCAATGCTGGGGCAATAGGGGTGTCTTTATAAATCGTTAAATCAGGCATCAGCTTGTTATTATCGAGCATCGCTTGTACCTGCTCATTATCTAAGGTGGCATTGTGCTCTAGGCACGCTGCAATACCATTGCTGCCCGCTTTAATAGTTTGCACCCAAGCATCGCCCTCTTGACGAATACGCAGACCGATACCAGCCTGTGCAAGCTGCTGATCAGGGGTGTCATAATAATGAGCAGACAGTTGGGTCACTTGTGATGATTTGACTTGTGCTTGGCGCATAAGACCTTTTAATCGCGACTCTGGTACCAAGAATTTTAGCTCTATCTCTTGCATGATTGCTCCTGATTATTTTAATAAATTTATATTATTACCATCGTATGAAAGCTATCAGTGAATAACAAGTAAAATTTTCATTTTGGTTGGCTAAATCAAGCCAAATAAGTACTGAGTAAATAAATGGCGGTTAATTAAAATAGTGATTGAATAGCACTGTAATTTGAGTGGATATCGTTATTTATAGCGCCAAAGATTTATAGCGCATAAAAAAGCCGCCCTACAATGTAGGACGGCTTTTCTTATAACTTTTACTTAGAGATGGTTGGTAATTAGAACTGGTTCATGGTGTTCTTGCCGCCGCCAGCTTTAAGGGCATTTTCACCAGAGAAGATCTCTTTGTGGTCATCGCCAAGGTCAGAACCTGCCATTGCTTGGTGCTTAACACAAGCGATGCCTTCGCGGATTTCTTTACGTTGGACGCCAGCTGCATAAGCAAGCATACCATCTTCACCGAAGTAGCCTTTAGCAAGCTCATGCACGCTAAGTGCAGTGGTGTGATAAGTTGGTAGCGTGATTAAGTGATGGAATACACCCGCTTCACGTGCTGCATCACGTTGGAAGTTTCTAGCTGCTTCGTCAGCTGCTGTATCAAGTTCAGTACCGTCGTAATCAGCACTCATCAAGTCATCTTTATTGTAGGTAGATAGGTCTTTACCTTCTTCTTCCCACTGAGCGATGATTTGCTTACGGAAGTTCAACGTCCAGTTGAATGACGGGCTGTTGTTGTATACAAGCTTGGCTTTTGGCTGTTGCTCTTTAATACGATCTACCATCATTTTGATGTGTGCTACGTCTGGAGTAGGTGTTTCGATCCATAGTAGATCGGCACCATTTTCTAGAGCAGTTACACAGTCAAGTACAACGCGGTCAATATTCGTGTCTTCACGGAACTGATATAGACCATTAGGCAAACGAACTGGACGTACTAGTTTGCCGTTATGCTTAAGCAAGCTGTCGTTTTCTTTTGCATTTTCTAGCGTCACTTCTTCCATTTCGATAAAATCGATATATTGAGAAGCAAGGTCGCCTGGCTCATTTGATACTGGGATTTTTTGCGTGAGTGATGCGCCTTCAGAGTCAGTACGTGCAACGATAACACCGTCTTCAACACCTAGCTCTAAGAATGCATAACGAATTGCATTAATTTTAGAGATAAAGTCTTCGTGCGGTACCGTTACTTTACCCGCTTGGTGACCACATTGCTTAGCGTCAGATACTTGGTTTTCAACCTGGATAGCACAAGCACCAGCTTCGACCATTTGCTTAGTGAGCAAGTAAGTTGCTTCTTCGTTACCGAAACCTGCATCGATATCAGCAATGATTGGCACAACATGTGAATCAAAGTTTTCGATTTTTTCTAGGATAGCTGAGGTGTCTTGACCGGCTTCTTCAGCTGCATTTAGCTCACGGAAGTAGTCGTTCAATACTTTAGCATCGGCTTGACGTAAGAAAGTGTAGATTTCTTCGATAAGTTTAGGTACTGACGTTTTTTCGTGCATAGATTGGTCAGGCAGAGGACCAAACTCAGAACGTAGGGCAGCAACCATCCAACCTGATAGGTAGATGTATGTTTTAGACGTAGTACCAAAGTATTTTTTCTTTGCATACATAGTTTGCTGGGCAATAAAACCATGCCATGCACCTAGAGACTGTGTGTACTGAGACGTATCATTGTCATACTCTTCCATGTCTTGACGCATGATTTTTGCTGTGTACTTAGCAATATCCAAACCGGTTTTGAAACGGTTTTGCATCATCATACGTGCAGCATCAGTTTCGCTGATATTCTGCCAGTTACCGTGCTTCTGCTTTAGTTCACGTACTAAATCGATCGCTGATTTATATTCAGTTGACATCTATAGTCTCCTCAGGGGTGAATGAATTGGTGAATCAAAATAATTGAGATAATTTTTATATAGAGAAAGATGCTGGCAGAAGTAAGAATTTGAAATATAAGCCTCTTGCGCTAGCAGTCCCTACTAAACTATAAGAAAATTCTCATAAAAGCAATAAAAACCTGTCGATTTGGTCAGCTTTTATTATTTTATCTTTGTTTGGTCTGTTATTTCAGTGCAATTGGTTCTTTTCTAATACTTATGCGACTGACAAAGTGCTTATTACCCTAAACAATATAAGGTATTAATTCAAGCTTAAGGACAAATTAGAGCGCCACATTAAGTTTGCATAAGGCTATGAAATAAATTCTATGTCCGTATTTCTATATCAAAATACGATAAAATATATTTGGTAGCCAATCCATTAAAATGCATGGTAACGGTCTGATGTTTAATAATTGTCTAATCAGCGCTTGCTAGCCACTATAGCTAGGTTACCTTGATTTATCTAGTTTATGATTGTTATCTTGGGTATTTTATTTAATTATAGTATATGTAAAACAATGGCTTGTGATGCGTAAATTCAGTTATAATAAGCATATTCCAAAATAATTAACATAAAAATATCCTTATATCAGGCTGTTATAGATGATTTTTTGCCATATAACAGGGCAAAATCTGCCACGTTTGTAATGGTATTTATTTTAAGGTAAAGAGAAAAATATATGAATTTGCAGCGGGTAGATTTAAATTTATTGGTACATTTGGATGTGTTGTTGCGAGAAAAAAACGTCACACGTGCTGCTGAGCAGTTGGGCATCACTCAGCCAGCGATGAGTAATATTTTGCGCCGTCTGCGTAAACTGTTTAATGACCCCTTATTAGTACGCTCATCTTAAGGGATGACCCCGACCGAGCGTGCTTTAGAATTACAGCCTCGTATTCGTGAGATATTGGCTGATTTGACCCAAGTGCTTGAGCCGCGCACGGAGTTCCGTCCCTATAGTACCTCACGTGTTTTTCGGATTATGACCTCTGATTATGCTGAGGCGACCTTGGTTCCTAAGCTTGTAAAAGCGTTACGCTCAGAGGCGCCCAATGTCATCTTGGATTTCTTAACGCCATCGGACGTCTCATATCGTGATATGGAGCAGGGGCGAGTGGATTTGGCAATCAACCGCTTTAATGAAATCCCGCAAAGTTTCCATCAAGTGTTGGTCTGGCGCGATACCTTTAGCTGTCTATTGTC
>NZ_DATIRM010000160.1:0-2982 GCF_035469765.1 Psychrobacter sp. | reverse complement strand
TAGATTTATTCTCACCTGTATTCTTCTCATTTTTAAATCACATACAGACGATAAAGGCTATGAGATTAGTAAAAAAAACGTAACCGAGATAACCGTTTAATGTTTACCACCATTGTCAATCTTTACTCAGCACTCTTAACTTGGGATATATCGAGCTATTCATAGTCTATATCCAAATTCATTAAGCTAGTACAACCAGACACAAAAAAGCTCTGCTATCTTAACGATAACAGAGCTTTCGGTAATTCAAACACTTTCACAGAAATACTTACATTTCTAGCAAAAAGTGCTTTATGGATTGACTAAAGCAGTACGGCTATTTAATTAAAGCGACCGAGATCAATAACATCATACTAATTTAGTCGAGGCATAAATTACATCATGCCGCCCATTCCACCCATACCGCCCATTCCACCGCCGCCCATGCCAGACATACCGTCATCACCTTGCGGTAAATCAGTAATCATGACTTCGGTCGTTAGCATAAGACCAGCAACAGATGCAGCGTTTTCTAGTGCTGAACGTGCTACTTTGGCTGGGTCAAGGATACCCATCTCTAGCATATCGCCATATTCGCCAGAAGCTGCATTGTAACCATAGTTACCGCTACCACTCTTCACTTCGTTCACTACCACTGACGCTTCTTCGCCTGAGTTGGTCACGATTTGACGTAATGGTGCTTCCATTGCGCGGCGTAAGATATTGATACCAGCGTTTTGGTCATCGTTATCACCACGTAGCTCAGACAATGCGTTCATCGCACGAACTAAGGCAACACCACCACCAGGTACAACGCCTTCTTCGACCGCTGCACGAGTGGCATGTAGTGCATCATCAACGCGATCTTTTTTCTCTTTCATTTCAGTTTCAGTCGCAGCGCCCACTTTGATAACGGCAACGCCGCCAGCAAGTTTAGCCATACGCTCTTGAAGCTTTTCTTTATCGTAGTCAGACGTTGATTCTTCAACTTGACGTTTGATAGATTCAACGCGATTTTCGATATCAGCAGAGTTACCAGCGCCATCAACGATAACGGTATTTTCTTTACCGACAGTGACTTTCTTAGCGGTACCCAATTGCTCAAGGGTCGCAGTCTCTAAGCTCAGACCAATCTCTTCAGAGATAACGGTACCGCCAGTTAGCGTTGCGATATCTTCAAGCATTGCTTTACGACGATCGCCAAAACCTGGTGCTTTTACGGCACAAGTTTTTAAGCCGCCACGCATGTTGTTTACAACTAAAGTTGCTAACGCTTCGTTTTCTACGTCTTCAGCAATGATTAGCAATGGTTTGCTCTGCTGCATCACTTGCTCAAGTAATGGCACGATTTCACGGATATTGCTGATTTTTTTATCAACAAGCAAGATGTACGGGTTTTCAAATTCAGCGGTCAAGCTGTCTTGCTTATTAGCAAAGTACGGGCTGATATAACCACGGTCAAACTGCATACCTTCGACGACTTCTAAGGTATCTTCAAAGCTTGAACCTTCTTCAACCGTGATAACGCCTTGCTTACCGACTTTTTCCATCGCTTGGGCAATCAGCTCACCAATCTTGGTGTCTGAGTTGGCAGAGATAGAGCCGACTTGAGCAATCGCTTTTGAATCGTCTGCTGGCGTTGATAGCAAATGAATTTGCTCAACAGCTGCACGTACCGCTTTATCAATACCGCGTTTTAGATCCATTGGGTTCATGCCAGCAGCAACAGACTTCATGCCTTCTTGCAAGATTGACTGAGCCAATACGGTCGCAGTAGTCGTACCATCACCAGCAACGTCATTAGTACGGCTAGCAACTTCACGGACCAATTGAGCGCCCATGTTTTCAAATTTGTTTTCAAGCTCGATTTCTTTGGCAACTGAAACACCATCTTTAGTGATAGTAGGCGCGCCAAATGATTTATCGATAACCACGTTACGACCTTTAGGACCTAAGGTTACGCGTACTGCATTTGCTAGAATGTTTACACCGTCCATCATTTGTTTACGGGCATCAATGCCGAATTTTACGTCTTTTGCCATGTTAAATTACTCCACTATTATAAGTATGAGAATGCAATTAGATATTTCAATGGTATTATTATAAATGCGCTGAGCATCAAAACGCTCAAAAAGGACTAGCCTTCTAGCACACCCAATACGTCAGATTCTTTCATAATCAATAGTTCTTCGCCGTTAACTTTCACGGTTTGACCAGCATATTGACCGAATAAGACTTTGTCGCCAGCTTTTACATCTAACGCGCGAGTTTCACCGTTATCACGAATCTGACCGTTACCGGTTGCTAGCACTTCACCTTGTGAAGGCTTTTCTTGCGCTGAACCAGGAAGCAAGATACCCCCTGCTGTTTTTGTTTCTTCTTCTATGCGGCGGACAACAATACGATCATGTAAAGGACGAATATTCATCAATATGTCTCCAATAAGTTGGTTGTTTAAGTTAAAAATTTATTTGGTTTGTTAGTCTCAATACCCTATCTTTAAAAGCTATCTTATTAAAAACGCTTTTATTAAGATAAGCCTTGAGCTTGTTTCAAAAAGTGGGGGCATGGTGAGGTGGCTTCAAGTGTAAAGACCAAAAATTTACAAGAATTTTGCTTTTTGAGTAGTATTCAGCACAAAGCCCTATCAAATAGGGTACCAATTCTAAAACTAGGCGGATTACCTTCACTTTCTCATTAGCCTTACAGCAAGTTACTCAGCCTTATCAGGCTAACTATTACCGTAACATCGGCTACAAGAGGCAAACGACAGCGCAATCCTTTGCTCTTGAAAATGTAACAAATTATGACCATTATAGTTAGTAAGCACATAATAGTAATCAGCGGCGTTACTGAGTCTATATTTAATAAATATAGACTACAGCTATAAGCTGTCTTATTTAACCTTTAGAGGAATATCCATGCGTTTTTTATCAAAAAATCAAGAATCGTCAATGGCTGATATTAATAACAAAAACCAAAGTCGCTCTAAAATACTAATGG
>NZ_DATIRM010000159.1:0-2277 GCF_035469765.1 Psychrobacter sp. | reverse complement strand
TATGGAGCGATGACTTAGATGATGCCCTCACTGGATAGCAGTCACGAACTGACAGAAAAGCAAGTGCGTCAGGTACTGTTGACGCTATTGCTTGGTGGTACAGTGGTCAGCTTTAGCAATAGTGCCCTCAATCCTGCTATTCCCGTCTTTATGTCGGTGTTCGCAGTCGATATTGTAATGGGTGGTTGGGTGTTGAACGCTTATATACTGTCTATGAGCGTGGGGCTAATGCTTAGTGGTTATTTGCATAAACAGTTTGCGTTTAAGACCGTGTATTCGCTCGCTATCATAGGGTTTATGCTGGGTTCAGTGATTGGTATGTTGGCACCTAGTATGGCGATGGTGATTGTGGCTCGCGCTGTACAAGGACTGAGTGGTGGTCTGATTATCCCTTTGTCTATTGGTATACTTTATCAGATTTATCCGCAGCATCGACATGGCAGAGTGATGGCGCTATGGGGCATCGTAATTATGATGTCATTGGCATTTGGCCCGTTGATAGGGGCTTATTTGGTGGAGCAATTTGCGTGGTGGACATTGTTCGCGATTACTTTGCCGCTGAGCGCGTTGGTCATAGTCATGGTGTGGCTATTGTTACCTAATATCCAAGCGCCTAAGGCTTCTAGCACGTTTGATGCCATTGGGTTTATAAGTTTGCTGGTTTGGCTGCTGGCGTTGATGACTTGGCTGAGTACGCTTAAGACAGATTTTCATGCCAGCCTAACCAGTATGGTTGGAACAAGCCTATTAGCTGCTGTGTTTTTCTTGTCCTTTTCAGGTTGGTGGGTGTATGAGCACCGTCAGAGTCAGCCGTTATTGAACGTGCGTTTGTTTCATAACAAAGTGTATTTACACAGTACGATTATCAGCATTACTCAGACTTTGGGTCTGATGGTAGGCCTGTTGTTATTGCCTATATTGGTGCAAAAGGTGATGGGCGAACGTGCGCTATGGACGGGCGTTATTTTGATGATATCGACACTCGTGTCTAGTGTCACGACCCATTTTGCAGGCAAGCGAGTAGATAGCTATGGCGCTAGAAGTATGGGTATTTTGGGTATTGTGATTAGCGCGCTGTCTATGCTGATGCTGGCATGGTGCTTGTATGAGCCGAAGATTTGGCTGTTGATTACGGTCATGAGTATACAAGGTGTGGGCGTTGGACTAGCGTATCTGCCAACCACCGCGGTAGGTTTTAGTAGCTTGGCCAAAGAAGTGGTCACGGAAGGAGCCGCACTCAACAATATCAGCCGCCGAATTGTCTCTACTATTTTTATAACGTTGATGACGGTCTATGTGGCAGGACGCGGTGCGCAGTTGTTAGAAGCTGGCAGCGCGCAAAGCATCAGTACCGCTATCCAAGAGATTTTTGTCATCTTGGCTGTGATTTTGTTTTTGACGGTCTTTTCAGCGCGGCAATTACCAAAGACGGCATCATCCATTTAGCAGTATGTTTTTAGCAGTATAGTTAACCCACTTTTAAAAGGTCGCAGTTCTGCTGGTGTGAATTTTATGAAGCATCTGTCACGCTTGCGAACAGCCAGCGAGGAAAATTTATACCAGTAGAACATCATTAGTGGGTGTACCATTTTTATGCTGGATTGACTATATGCAAGTCACTTGCAACCTATCAAACAAGCCTGTAAAAAAACCGTAAGAAGTTTTTTTTACCTTATATACGTAACTGATTCTCATTCGCTTTAATAGTTTGATTGGGTTAATGATTTGGCTAGGTTAATAGTATGGTCGTTTACTTTTTATTTTTAGAAAGGAGATTTATATATGCATCATCAAGTAGATCAAAGCACAAGCAATAGCAGGACTGATGTTACCAAGCCGTGGCAAGCGCCGATAGATTATCGAGCCATGCAGCGCACAGAGCAACGGGTCATCAAACAACTGTTGCAAGCGTTATTGTATGAAAACATTATTGATTTTGACTATACAAATGCCAACGTCAACCATGACAAAGCGCTTTTAGACTTTACCATAAAAGCCACTGACAACGTCAGTTACTGCGCGCAAGGTTATATTCATTATAGTTTTGATCTCATTCGTTTTAATAGCCAAAACGTCCAGCGAGTTGTTGATGGCAACGCAAGCGATGCCATACTTGAGCATGTCATCAGCGATATTTTATTGAAGATAACAGATGCGTCCTTAAAAGACAGCTTTATCAAAGAGCTGCGTCACACTTTAATCAATGAGACCCAAGCCCAGCGGCTGTCACCCAACCTACCAATACCAGTTGACACGCTCACTTACGAGCAACTCGAA
>NZ_DATIRM010000158.1:0-16566 GCF_035469765.1 Psychrobacter sp. | reverse complement strand
TTTTTTGGTCTTAAAGTGATTGAGTTTTTCGCGATCTAGAACGATGGTGTCCTTGCTAGTCAATTTAATATCGGTCTTTAGCATCTTTTTTGCCATCGCAAAATACTCATTTGAACGCTTACGGTAGCGCTCAAACACTTCTACCCCAGCAGACAAATCACCACGCTTCAAGCGCGCGCCAAACTCATCCGCATACTTTTTCTTAAATTCATCGACATCAGATTGCAAAAACAGCGTATGGTTTGGATCAAGGCTATCGATGTACATAGACAAAATCTCGCTGCCAGTCGCTGTATCGAGTGGCTGATTGAGATAATGACTGCGATCCAGCAATGCTGCTACTTGGCGCGTGGTGACCTGTTGCTCGGGCGTCTGTTTAAAGCCTTCGGTATTGGTATCAGCCACTGCAGTTCCATAGCTTTGAGTAAGAATTAAACCTGCGATGCCCACTGACGCTGCACTGAGTAACCACTGTGCTGGTTGTTTTTTCATCATATATACCTAATTATTTTAAGTGAAAAATCTGCTTTATTTTTAGCAAAATCCAAAAATATCTATAAATGGTCATTCATAAAATGCAGCTATTTTAGCTCTGTTATATTTACCATTAAACCATGCATTACGCTAGCACTAAAAGCTCATAGCATTATGGGCTATCAGCATTATTTTGCCTTTATTATTAGAAATCAATCAATACTAGCATGGGTATAAATAGCGCACTGTCTCAAACTGTATAAGCAATCTTACACGCTAGGCGCGCTCATACCAAACTTTCCAGCCTATTAAAGAGAAGTACTTCTCTACAAAGCAAGAGCATCTATAACAAAAATCACCTTTAAATCTATTCATCTAGAGCATTATGTTCAGCCACTAATTACTGTCATAATACAACCATTATAATGATGGCGGCTGGCTGTCATTTGGCATCGTTTTTTAGCCCAACTTATAACATGACACTCTATAACCCAATGAGGATTCTCCAATGTATGGCGTTTTAATGATTGATATAGATAGTACCGCACTGACCGCTGAAGATGTCAGCTTACTTAAACAAGCTCAGGTTGGTGGGGTCATATTATTTTCCAGAAACGTCACGGATCCGGTGCAAGTGCGCGCGCTGTGTGATGACATACGCTATCACAATGCCGATATCCTCATTGGAGTCGATCAAGAAGGGGGACGCGTCGCCAGATTACGCCAAGGGTTTACACCATTACCGGCGATGGGTAGGCTCGGTGAATTATTTAACCAAGAGCCCAATCGCGCGCTAGACTGTGCTTATGATTGCGGTTATCTGATGGCAGCAGAAGTATTGGCAGTCGGGATTGATTTGAGCTTTGCACCGGTACTCGATAGAGATGGTATCAGCCAAGTTATCGGCGATCGCAGCTTTCACCATGAGCCACAAGCTATCATTGCTTTGGCAGCACAGTTTATGCGCGGTATGAAAGCTGCTGGCATGGCAACCACGGGCAAGCACTTCCCTGGTCATGGAGCGATAGCGCCTGATTCACATATAGCAGAAGCCATAGATGATCGTAGCTTAGATGAGATTATAAATAGTGATATGCAGCCATTTGCGCAAACGCTGCCTTGGCTTGATGCTTTGATGCCAGCGCATGTGATTTTCTCGCAAGTGGATAATAAACCGGCAGGGTTTTCTAAGATTTGGCTCAAAGACATCATTCGTGACCAGCTAAATTTTGATGGTGTATTATTTTCTGATGATTTGTCTATGGCAGGAGCAAAAGCCGCAGGTGATGTCAGTGCGCGTGTCACCGCAGCGATTGAGGCTGGCTGCGACATTGCTCTAGTTTGTAACGATCGCGTTGCGGCTCATGAAGCAGCAAAAGCGGCGCAAGAGCTGCCTTATCCCAATCAAAAACGTATCAAGACCATGTGTGGACAGATACCGATTTGGCAAGGCGATCTTGAGTCGACTTGTCAGCAATTTGACTATTGGCAACAGGCAAAAGAGAATATCTCACAGACGTTCTTTCCCACTCAATCAGAGCCATCAACATCGGCTAATCTTGAGTTAAAAGACCCAACCAATTATATATAATAAGTGGCAATCAAATTAATCTAATATAAAAAGATAGGCCAAATAAAAACCGCACCTTAATTAAGATGCGGTTTTTCTGTTTTACGCTTTCTGATTTATAGTTTAATTCACCATATCTTAACGCTTTTTTTTAATTAGTTGCAGCTGGATCCAATACCGTACCACGGCTAGCATCATCAGCATCTGGCATCAAATCGTCATTATCGCTGTCTAATGGATTTAGATCCGGATCAAGCGCATCATCACTAATCGCTAGACCATCATTTGCCGTAGTGGTTTCGTCATAGACCACAAACTCAATACGGCGGTTGCGGAAACGACCTTGGTCTGTCGTATTGTCCGCAATAGGATCGGTCTCGCCCAGACCTTTTGTCATAAGCTTACTTGGATCAGCACCTTGTGCGACCAAATAAGCTTTCATAGCCTGAGCACGCTCTTCTGAGAGCTTCATATTATAAGCGGGATCTGCTATTTTATCCGTGTGACCAATAATCATCAGTGTCATATCTGGCACTTGTTCCATCAGCTTTACAGCACGATCTAATAACGCTTTATTAGCCTCTGGGATCACCGCTTTATCGACTTCAAAATTGACTACTTGTAGACTTAAAGCGCGAGCTATATCACGAGGATCTGGGTTTTTCCCTAAGCTATCCATCGCTACCTCAGACGCAGCTAAGCTATCAGAAATCTCAGCTTTCTCATTCAGTGGACCTTCAGCATTGACCGTCATAGCAGGCGCTGCCGCTTGTAAATCCAAAACCAATTTAGTTAAGGCTGTGGTATCAGCAGCATTGACCGTAATAGTATCACCTTGAATCAGCATACTCGCATTTGGGACATTTTTAAATATAGGTAAAATAGTCGCAAGTTGCGCAGTCGCTGGCATATCAATTGAAAAGTTATCATCGATATCTGCGCGGCAATTATTGGCGGCATCACCAAACACGCTGGTCAGTGCAGTCATGACATTGCTTTGTAGCGTGTCATTACCAACATTCATACGGCAAGCATATAGCTCGTTATTTTCACCGGTGGCGATACGCAGTGATGCCGGTGTAATAGCAGCAGCGACTGCCTTCCCATCACTATCCGCTGCTTGCTGTTCTGTCATAACAGGTGTACCGACTGGCTCAGGATTGTCTTGGCAACCTCTTAATAACGCCCATGCCAATGCCCCTAAAATAATCAAGCCAATTATAGGTAGTAGCGCTTTCATAAAGCTGCCGTCTTTTTCTGCTTCGCGCTGTAGAGGCGCTGTACTCACCGTGTCTGATACATGCACGCCTGTAGGGGCGGCGGCAATCACGCCAACAGGCAATATAGCCGTTGCCCAAGCAGGAACATGACGCTGATAACTGGCAACATTATCATTTAAAAACTGTGGCACTGGCATCGTGCCTGCCAAGCTTTTAATTTCATGATAAGCAAGCGGCGCGGCCGTAGCGATTAAACCACGAGCAGCCGTTACATCAACATTATGCTTGCCCGCAAGCTCACGAGCGATTTGGTCACGGTGCACATCTTCTGTCCAAACTCGGTCATAAAAACCTTGGTCATCGCGAGCAATCGTTTCATTGGCAAAACGGTCATGGGTATGATTGTCCGCTAAACGGGCAGCAAAAATGGCATAGAACTGTTCTAGTAGGTTTTTCTTAGCAGGATTGTGATCATCTCCAAGTACTGCTGGGCTTACTGTCCGTGTCAAATGACTAATAATATCCATAGTATCCTTCCTCAATTTATCATTATTGTAAGCAGCTTGCTTTAGGTGTTTTAAGCGCTAAAAAATAAAACGTTAATTTAATATTTTGGCATGTTAGTACTTTAAAATTAATAGGCTGAGAGTATAAATAACTACCCTATACAATGAGCACTAACCAAACTCAGATTTTGCCATTATAAAATTATTAAGAAGGTGTTCACAATCAGCGCGCTGTTGTGCAAGTGCTACCGTAAGTAATATTTCAGTTGTGACTCGTAACTAGGATGCCTATGAAGTAAAAATTACTAACATATCGTCAGCTCAACGTTAAATTTTAACATTAAAAAATCACCCTATAAAACGTAAGGCACTCTTTAGCATTTTCTAGTCTTTAAAAAATATAGCGGCCTATCATCTCACTTGAGCAGGTTCAACTACGATGACATTGTTTGCCATATCATCGGCTTCAGATAAAGAGATAGGTCCATTTGAGCTTGAAGGAGCGTTATTGAAATTATTGGTATTGTTATTTCTTGCCGGTGCTGGCGTCACACTATCGTTAGTTTCATCGTCTGGTGCTTGATATTCCATATTATTAGCGCTGTTATTTTCAGGCGCATTTTCAAATTGATTATTAAAATTATTGGTCGCCATGCCTTGTTGTTCCGTGGCGCCAGTATTCATATCATTAGGGTTAGTAGGTAATGGTAGTGGCGCGGTACTGTCAATCATCATCGCTGGTAACAATGTACGTATATCCGTCATCAGACGCTGCAGCTGCATGGTATCTGGCGCCTCTAGAGTGATGCGATCATTTTGTAATTGTAAGCGCGCAAACGGCACAGATCTTAATAATGTCAGTACATTAGGCAGTGATTCTATTGGCGTATTGGCAACACTGGTGGCAACGCCTTCGTTGACGGTAAGCTGACACATCCCTGCTTGCTCACCAAAGCTGGTATTAAGCGCTTGTTGTAAAAAACTTTGTAGCGCGATATCGCCCACCGACCCATTACAGGTATATAAATTGCCATTATTATCTACGCCAACAATCAACTCAATCGGTGTCAATACTGGCACAGCAATTTTAGTGGGCGGCACGACAACAGGCGCTGCCACTACCGCTTCAACGGGCGGCGTATTATTAGGCTTAATCAACAACGCCCACACAAGTCCAATAGCGGCGATCGCCCCTAGTAATACAAACGTCCATAGCAACATATCATTGCGTTGATTACGGGTACGTGTTTTTTCTCGGCGAAGGCTGGTGTTTTCTGCCAAATGATGCTCTGCTGGACTGACATGAATCGAATCAGTACTGAGACGCTCATCTAAAGTCGGTATCGGCGATTCTACTGTGAAACTCGGTGAAGCAATAATATCGACAGCGGCGGGCTCATAATTATTTAAAGCAACAGCTGGTATCACAGTACCTGCCAGTACTCTCTGGCTCTGAAACAGCTCGTCATCAGGATGCTGCGGCGCGCCAATGATGGGTGCAGACCATATCGGTAAGTAAGGGCGCAATGACGCTTGTTCACCTTGTAAAAACGCTGGCAAAAACTGTCCATTTGCCAGTATTTTTAACTCTTGATAGGCCAGTGGCGCGGCATTTATCAGCAGCTGCATCGTCGTAAACTCATCAATATGATGGGTCGATGCCAGCTCTTTAATCATCAACCGACGTAAGCTTGCCGTTTGCCATAGTTGCTCAAATAATGGCGGTTGTGCGACATTCTCACTGATAACGGTGGCATCATCACGCAATAACTGTGAGTAAATATTTGGCAATGCTAAACGCGATGCCAAAATCGCATAAAATTGTTCTAATAAGCTGACATAGGAGACGCTACCATTGTTACCCAATATAGCTGGGGTCACCGTTTGTTCTAGTTGGTCGATGATACTCATAAGTTACTGCCTCTGTCAGCGTTAATGTTACACATATAGTCGATATATTTTGATTGGTCATAGTATCAGTCGTTACTGTCAGTATACGAAGCATTACTCACTGTCGCTCGCACGATGTTATATTATTCGATATAGACAAGCATTAAAGCACAATTTTGTCGCATATTAGTTTTTGCACTATGATTGCTACTATTATTAATATAAATACGTAACTGTTTATCAGTCATATTTGGATGACAATAACCAATAAAAACTAGGCTTTAAGTATTGTCTTACTTACTACTGCTATCTATCAGACCCAATCTAAGGACTATCCTTTGTTTAACCAGACGACGCTTATCATTATTATTACGGTTATTGTCAGTCTATTGGCGTGGCAAAACAAAGCAGTATTTAATCGACTGATTTTTTATCCACCAGCAGTGAACAATGGTCAATGGGATCGCTTTGTTACTCATGGATTTATCCATGCTGATAGCATGCACTTACTCTTTAATATGTTCACCTTATACTTTTTTGGTCGTGCCATTGAAGGCTTATATCAGAAATTTTTGTTCGGCTATGGCTTTTTGCTTTTTTATGTACTGGCTATTATTGTCGCGATGATTCCAAGTTATATTAAGCACAAGCAAAGTGCCAGTTATTTAAGTCTGGGCGCGTCAGGCGGTGTCTCTGCTGTATTGTTTGCGTTTATCTTGCTTGCCCCTTGGGAAAAAATCTATCTGTTTGCGATCATTCCTATTCCCGCCATCTTATTTGCAGTGGCCTATGTCGCTTACAGTATCTATTCTGATAAACGCGGCGGCTCAAATATCAATCATATGGCACATATGTGGGGCGGCGCATTTGGGGTCATAGCTACGATTATTTTAGAGCCAAAAGTACTACCACATTTTCTAAATGCCCTATTATCACCGGGTTTTTAAAAAATCTTTGGTTGAAAATAACAGTGACGAACCAATAAAATACGGATAACAGTAAATGTCATGTTCACAGAACCGATTTTTACACCTTATTATATTTAAGATTTGAAAGTTTATTATGATTATAGATGTTATCGGCGATATTCACGGCTATGCAGACAAACTGGTTGGATTGCTACAGCAATTGGGTTATGTGCATAATGGTCAATACTTTGTACCGCCAACTGATCATCGCGCGCTGTTCATTGGTGATTTGATTGACCGCGGCTCACAGCAGATAGCGACGTTAGAAATCGTTTTTGCCATGCTGGATGCTGATGTCGCTGATGCAGTAATGGGCAATCATGAATATAATGCACTTGCCTTTGCCACCTCTGATCCCGATGATACCAGCCAATATCTGCGCTCACATAACGAGATACATACCCGCCAGCATGAGGCGTTTTTGGCAGAAGTGCCATTTGGTTCAGAAGCCCATCAGTACTGGCTACAGCGCTTATATGAGATTCCTTTGTGGCTTGAAACCGACTACGCCTGCTTTGTGCATGCTTGTTGGGATGTCGATAGTATGGCGGCACTACAGCCATTCTTAACAGAGAATAATTGCCTAACAGCACATGGGCTTATTGCAACCTCTAGAGAAGGTACTGCAACGTTTGATGCATTAGAGCGCGTGTTAAAAGGTGTTGAAACGCCGCTACCTAATGGCTTAGTGATGGTCGATAAAGAAGGCACCAAGCGCACGCGGGTACGAGTACGCTGGTGGCTTGATGCACTGAACACACGCAGTCTTCATGAAGTAGCGCGCGCACCTTTATCGGCATTGGCACAAATCCCTAAGGATCTATTGGCAGAAAATATCGACTTTACTCTAAAGACCCACAAATCTGTATTTGTCGGGCATTATTGGCTAACAGGCGAGCCTGAGCCGCTTAGTCATCAAGTTGTCTGTACCGATTATTCGGCAGCCGTCGATAGCGGGTATCTAACCTGTTATCAGCTCGATAACGAGCAGCCACTACCTTTAAAAACCAGTCATTTTATCCAATATCGTCACGATTAAGAGTCTGGCATACTTGGCTATCTTTGAGATGAATAGTGATTTTTATGCTTGCTTTGACATTAAAGCGCAAACTTGGCTTTACGAATACAGCAAAATTTTTGTATGATGGTCTTTTTGAGGATATCAAAGCATGAGCACCACATCAGCTACGGTTAACGCTATTGGTCAGAACGCACCTATCACCTCCCCTGTTGGTCAACCAAAAGTTGGCATTATCATGGGTTCGCAGTCTGATTGGGCAACCATGAGCGCAGCAGCACAATTGCTTGCAGACTTTGATATCGCCTTTGAGTGTGAAGTAGTATCAGCACATCGTACGCCGGACAGATTGTTCGATTATGCCAAAAGCGCAAAAGGTAATGGCTTGCAAGTGATTATCGCTGGTGCTGGTGGCGCCGCTCACTTACCTGGTATGTGTGCCAGTCAAACGCCGCTGCCTGTGTTTGGCGTACCTGTAAAATCCTCTATGCTGAGTGGTTGGGATAGCTTACTGTCTATCGTTCAAATGCCTAAAGGCGTGGCAGTTGGTACATTAGCGATTGGATCTGCTGGTGCTTATAATGCTGCGCTGCTTGCGATTCAAGTGTTGGCGTTACATGATGAGTCGATTGCTACTAAGCTTGATCATCTGCGTCATACCCAAACCGATACCATTCTTGCCAGTCCAACACCCGGTATTATTAATCCTTAATACTCAGCTCAAATAAATGCCAAGCGATTATTATAGTTGCCATATTCAACATTCGCTTTAAATATAAGCGGGCTTTACTTGATATTTATTTTTAGATAGGTTTTACTAAATACAAGGTGCATACAGTGCACCTTTTCCTATTTTAACTCGTTAGACTTTACGCCATCTATATCCATATGCCTTTATATTTTTATACATTGAAGCATTTAACCCATTGTTTATTTAAATCAAAGAGCCTGCCATGACCATAGCTAACGCTTATCCTGTTACTCAAACCATTCATACTATTGGTATTTTAGGCGGTGGTCAGCTCGGCATGATGCTGGCACAAGCAGCTATGCCATTGGGCTATCAGTGTGTATTTTTGGAAGACAGCACTGACTGTCCGGCAAGTCTATATGGACGCGTTTTTAGCAGCGAGCAATTAGATGCCTTTATTGAAGCAGCTGACGTCTTTACTTTGGAGTTTGAGAACACTCCGACTGCTACCGTTGAGCAACTAGCAAACTTATCAAAATCTGGCAGCAAACAAGGCATGTTCCCGCCAACGATTGCCCTCGAGATTGCGCAAGATCGCCTAAAAGAAAAGCAGATGTTTAATACGCTTGATATCGCAACGGTACCTTTCGTGTCTGTTAGCTCAGAGGCGGAATTACAGCAAGCTTGTCATGAGCTTGGATTGCCTATTGTCCTCAAAACCAGCCGCGGCGGTTATGATGGCAAAGGTCAGTTTGTGATTAGACAAGACAGTGATATCAAAGCAGCTTGGATAGAGCTAAAGGATGCAGTCAGTGGTAAAGGCACGCTTACACAAACGCCAGCGCCATTGATTGCTGAAGGTTTTATTCACTTCAGCCGTGAGCTTTCTATCATCGCCGCCCGAGGTCAAAACGGTCAGGTACGCTGTTATGATTTGGTCGAAAACCATCATCATCAAGGTATCTTGGCCAAAACCCAAGCGCCAGCCATTGGTACTAGCCATTTATTTAAGCAAGCAACTGATGCCATTACCAAAGTGATGAATCATTTGGGCTATGTTGGGGTGATGGCGCTTGAGTTATTTGTGACAAAAGATGCTCGCGGCAATGATACTTTACTTGCCAATGAGATAGCGCCGCGCGTTCATAATTCTGGACACTGGAGTATTGAGGGTGCTGTCACCAGCCAATTTGAAAATCATATTCGTGCCGTGGTTAATCTGCCACTAGGCGATACTGACAACATCTATCCAGCAATTATGATCAATGTCTTGGGGCAATATCCTGATATCAGTGCAGTGCTCAATATCGATGGCGTCCATTATCATAGCTATCATAAAGCTGAGCGCGATGACCGTAAAATTGCCCATATTACCTTGATGCCAAACGATGTAGCAGACTTGGAGCCTGCATTGGCAAAGCTTGTCGCCGTATTGCCTAATAAAGTGGGTCTTGATAAAAAGGTAATGCCCATCAATAATCCGACAAGGGTAGAAGATAGCTTAACGACTGCTGAAGTAAAGACTGACATTAAAAATGAAAAAAGCTCAATAAATGATGATAATGAGCAACAAAATTCTGAATCAGCCAACTCCAAAGTAGAGAAGGCTAAGAAATAATGCAGATTTGGATAGATGCAGACTCGGTACCTTTGATTGCCAAAGACTTGATTATTAAAACCGCTGAGCGCACAAAAACGATGGCGATATTTGTCGCTAATCAGCCAATCAAGCTGCGTAAATCGCCGTTACTGGTGATGACTGTCGTGCCCTCTGGCTTTGACAAAGCCGATGATTATATCGTTGAGCAGATTCAGCCGGGTGATTTGGCGATTACCAGTGATATTCCTTTGGCAAATGATATTTTGGACAAAGGCGGTATGGTACTGACCACACGCGGCGTGGTCTATGACAAAAATAATATTAAGCAGAAGCTCAATATGCGCGATTTTATGGATACCATGCGTGGTACTGGTGTGCTTGAGCTGCAAGAAATGAGCGGGCAAAAACCTTATGGCGATCGTGATAAAAAAGCCTTTGCTGATGGCTTAAATAAATTGGTACGCTAATTTTTTATAAATAATGTTCTCTCTATTATTTCAAACTGATTCTACGTTCTTTGCTTCCTTGCAAACTGTATACACTCCATAACCAAATACTATGCAATTGGCACGCTTCATAACGAAGCGTGCCGATTTTTCTTGTTAGGCTGTATTCAACATTTAAAACAATGAGTTTGTAAAACGACGATAACGTAAATAAAAATAGGAATGATTATGAAGATTTTAGTGATAGGCGCAAGTGGTCGAGTCGGTACAGAATTGGTTAAGCAACTATTAGCAGATAACCATCAAGTGATTGGCACTACCCGTCAAGAAGAAAATTTATTTAATGACAATAATTATAGCCAACTAGACTTGGATATTACGGCTGATAAAAACGCGATTCAAAAGCAAATTGACCAAGATATCGATGCTGTATATTTCGTCGCTGGTTCTGGTGGTAAGGATGTATTAGAAGTGGATTTACATGGTGCTATTAAGACCATGCAAGCGGTACAAGATAAAGGTATCAAACGCTATATTATGCTAAGCACAGTCTTTTCATTAGATACCAGTAAATGGGACAATCCCAACATTGAAAATTTAAAAGAATACTATATCTGCAAGCATTACGCTGATCAGTGGCTAGTCAACAACAGCAATCTTGATTACACCATCGTACAAGCAGGGGCGTTAAAAGAGCGAGCTGCTACTGGCAAGATTACGGTCAATGATGACAATTCCGGTGAAAACTCAATTGAAGATGTGGCTATTACATTAGCTGCTGTACTTACTGCAAGTAATACGACTAAGAAAGTGTTTAGCATGCATAACGGTGAAACCGCTATTAATGAAGCTATCGCAAAATTATAATAGCTGCCTGTACTACCTAGTTATAAACAAAATGACAGACAAAAAAGCGAGTAAGCCGAAAGGCTTACTCGCTTTTTTATTGTGGGCTTGTCAAATAAGTGGCGCCTACGTTAAGTCTGTCGAAGAGCGACTAAGCCAAACCACTAGGGAAAGGGATTACTTCTTCTAAGCTCGTTGCACCTGTCAGCACCATCAGCAGCCTATCTAAACCGACAGCAATCCCGCTACAAGGTATCAAATCATCAGATGCGGCAATCAAGTGTTCATCCATTGGCATTTGTGGCAAGTTATGACGCTTACGCAATTGATTATCATGCTCAAACCGTTTCTTTAATGCCTGCCCATCTGCTAGTTCATCATAAGCGTTGGCAATCTCAATGCCTTTGATGTAGAGCTCAAAGCGTTTAGCAACTTTATTACCCTCTTTATCAACAGCGGTTTTTGCTAGCGCAGCAGTCGCTGGCGGATACTCTATAATCAACGTCGGTAAATCGTGACCCAAATTTGGCTCAACAGCATGGCTAAATAATAAATCTAGCCAGCTTTGACGAATGTCTTGTTCGCTATTGGTGTTGCCACTCTCTACATTATTAAAATCAAACCCTGTCAGACCTTTATCTTCTGCCACTGCTTGTAGCGCTTCTAGACTAGCGGTCAGCGGATGAATACCGACAAAGTCCATAAAAGCATCAACGTAACGATAATGACTCAAAACTATCGGATGACCATAGAGCATCTCTAATAAATCACCCAGCTCTGATGCAAGATCATCCAAATTATAATTCGGCTGATACCATTCAAGCATGGTAAATTCGATATTGTGCCGCGCTCCTATCTCATTATCTCGAAAGACTGGACAAATCTGATACATAGGCACCTGCCAGCTGGCAAGTAGACGCTTCATGGCAAATTCAGGTGAAGTGTGCAGATAATAAGTACAGGGTTTGTCTTGATAAGTGACCTGTGCGGCAACCGATTGTAAAAAGGTGTCGGTATTGCCTGCTTGTGATAATAGCGGTGTCTGTACTTCTAATACTTGACGCGTGGCAAAGAACTGACGAATGACGCTCATTAATTGCGCCCGCTGCTGTGCCATCGCAAGCGTCATGGTTGGTGCGTAGCTTGGCTTAGACAAAGACTGATTGTTGGCTTTACTCATAACTGATTACAGTGCCTCATAAATCATAAAAACAGATAATTAAATGGTCACACTGACTGTTTATGCTTGCCATTCACGGCGTAGATGGTAATCACGGCGTAACTGGTCAAAATCTGTACCTTTTACTTTACCGTTAGTTATTTTATTTCTTAATGCCGCATCATCTTTTTTAATGTCATAAAACTTCTGTAGTCTATCCGGGTTTTCTTTTAACTCAGACCAGAGATAAGTATTAAGTGGTAGCAGCTGATGCATCGACAATACAGGCAACACTGCCAATTTTTCACATAAGGCATCATAGATGATTTGCGTACCGCGCAACTTGCCTTCTAAGGTATAACCGGCGATATGCGGTGTAGCAATCGCAAGCTTAGATAGCAGACTCTCAGCAATCTGCGGCTCATGCTCAAACACATCCAATACCACTTGACGTTCAGTCGCATCAATATCAGCTTCAAGAGCAGTATTGTCTATAACAGGTCCACGCGCGCTATTAATCAGCATGGTATGCGTCGACATCATTGCCAAAGTTTCTGCATTGATTAAATGACGGGTTGGATAGTGGCTGACATTATTACCTATACTGTTGCTAATTGCGCCATCAGTTGTGCCTTGCGGATGCGTATCTTTTTTATCCGTCAAAGGTACATGCAAGCTAATCACATCACTTTGGCGCAATACCTGCTCAAGACTGGCGTTATTGATTTCAGATGCAGCCAACAAAGGGTCGTAACCCAATACTTGCCAACCCAAATCACTGGCATAGCGAGCTAGCGTGCTGCCAATATTGCCAAGTCCGATGATTCCCAACGTTAATGGCGGCGTAGATTGCTGATGCCAATACTGCGGGCGCAAAGTCAAGATAGCAGTCACTACATATTGCGCAACCGAATGCTTGCTACAGCCAGCTGCATTGGCAAAGGTGATATTGCGCGCCGCCAGATAATCTTGATCCACATGGTCGGTACCAATGGTCGCAGAACCGACGAATTTGACGCTATTATTAGCTAATAGTAATTGGTCTATTACAGTCACTGAACGTATCAAGAGCACATCAGGCTGCAAGTCTGCCAGTAATTGTGCATTGATATCGCGTCCAGCAACGCGTATGACCTGCACCTGTTGCTCAGTATTTTGACCCAACGCCACAGGATTAAAGAACTCATCAAGGCTTGCGATATTACTATCAGCTACAATAGTGAGATTTTTCATCGTATCTACCTTGTTTTTCATAGTACTCGCTACCGCCTCATTGAATATGGATAATCTTACATATGACTATAAATGCTTTAAGCAATTGCTTTTCTCTAAACGCGTTTATAAAGGCGTTTCTTGACTTGGCTGATTAACTTTAACTAGATTTTTACTTTGATCTAACTCTTCTTGTTGGGCAAACAGCTCATTTTTATGCTGCGATATCCATTCACGCCATACCGCAAGTCCGATTGCCAGTACCACAGGACCGATAAACAAACCAACAAAACCAAAAGCGGTCAGACCGCCTAGCACTCCAATAAATATAATAATAAAAGGAATTTTGGTCGCGCCACTAATGACGATAGGACGGATAAGATTATCAACCCAGCTAATCACCAAAATACCCCACAGTGCTAAGCCGATACCTTCAACCGTATGCCCTTGGCTCAGTAGCCAAAGTGAGACACCGCCCCAAACAAATGGCGTACCAAATGGGATGAGAGCGATGATAAACGTTACTATCGTCATTAAAATAGGACTCGGGGCACTGGCAAAATAGTAACCAATACCAGCGAGCAGTGCCTGTGCTAATGCTGTCAATCCAATACCGTAAACCACAGCACGCGTGGTAGTACCGACCGAGTCAATATAACCATCAATACGATTACCGATGATATTACGCAGCGCTTGGCGAATTTGGCGGACCAAACTGGTGCCATCGCGGTAAAAGAAAAACACAGTCATAAGCGCCATGCCAAGCTTAGCAAGACTACTAAACACCACATCAAAAGCGACTTTGCCATAATACAGATGCGATTGTACCCACAGACGAAAAGCCTCTAGCGTCCCTTCAGGATTCTTATTAATTCGCCAAAGCACATCTTTAACCTGCTGACCTATCACCGGCAAATCCTTGATAGAGTCCGGCACATCTAAATAGCCAGCTTTAACACGATAGATCAAACTACTAATAAGGCTCAACGCTTCTTGTTGCAAGATAAAAATACCTGCAACCAGAGGCACGCCTATCATCAAAGTGATGCTAACGGTCATTATCACCGCACTAAAGTTTGAGCTAAACATCACCCTTTGATGAAAAAAATTATAAATAGGAAAGGTCACATATGCCAAAATTGCTGCCCATAATGCCGGTACAATAAAAAACTGTACCACTTGAAAACACAGCACAAACAGTACGATTAATAGGGTAATCGCCAGCAAGCGCTGAATAATAAATTCTTTTGTCCAGTTTTCAATCATAGCGTATAAACCAAGGGTGGCCAGCAGAAACCTTAAGGCTCTGTTATAAAGTTTATAAATGGCTTATTTAAATCACAGGTTATGTTTGTAATTTTTATCCATTAGTGAAGGTTTTAAGCAGTACAGATGTATATAACATATCTGCTTTTAAAGGTTTAGGCAAACCTTTAACTAGAGCACATTATGCAGCAGAAAAACTCAGATAAATAAGGCTATGTTGTAACCTTTACTTACAACTTTATTTATAGAAAATTTGATAGCTCGTTTACTGCTCCTAACGTCGGTTGCCAAAATAGTCAGTACAGAATTATCTTAACAAAAATATTACCCGTCCGCGCTTTTGATGCGCTTTTATATCTGTTATCTAGAAGGCGAAATCACTGGCTGGTTCTATCAGTAGCATCAATTGGTGTTATACTAAAGGGATTAATTTACGCTTTTAAATGATGCTTTATTGGTTTGGTTATATTTATTTTTATCAAGATAAGCACTGAGCGCTTCAAAATAACTGACTGCCATTTCTAGCTGCTGCCCTACTCTCTATGATATTTAGCATTAAATTTAGAACAGCAATATATATGAGATGGCGGATAAGCATGACATTCATGCCTATAGACGCCTGATACTCACTATATCGATACTCCATTTCAGTATCGATATAGTGAAGGATTGAAAAGATATATTTTGAGACAATTTCGGAAAACTATTTTAATTTGGTTTTATTTGAAACCAAGAAATATCCAACAAATTTAAATAACCTATTGATAGGAACAATAACAATGTCAAAAGACACTGCAAAAAATACTGACAACCCAAATCTTACGACTTCTAATAAGGTCACCCAAGCCCCAAAATCGCAAGATAGCGTCACCTTTGCTTTAGCCCAATCACACTTCTTAGTAGGCGATATCAAAGCCAACGCTGAAAAAATGCGCACTTTGGCATTACAAGCTCGTGAGCAAGGCGCTGATGTGATTGTCTTTCCAGAGCTTGGATTATTGGGCTATCCGCCACAAGATTTATTGCTGCGTCCCAGCTTATCAGGTCGCATCAAAAGCGCATTATCTGCGCTAAGCGATATTGATGACATCGTCATGATTGTGGGCTACCCGCATGTCGACCATCATGGCACCTTTAACTCAGCTGCTATCTTGCATAATGGTCATCAAAAAGGCTTTTATCATAAGCAAATCTTGCCAAACTATGGCGTATTTGATGAGCGCCGTTACTTTGACAAAGGTCGCAACCAAGTCTTATTTGACTATAAAGGCATGACCATTGGTCTGCTGATTTGTGAAGACTTATGGGAAAAAGGTCCTATTTCTGAGCTCAAAAAACAAGGCGCTGACCTGATTGTAAGCTTAAACGCCTCACCATTTGAGATTGAAAAGCAAGATACTCGCAAAACCATGCTTGCCAAGCGTAGCCGCGAAAACAATTTACCGATTATTTATGTGAATGCCGTTGGTGGTCAAGATGACTTGGTATTTGACGGTGGCTCTATGGCGATTCAAGCTGACGGCAGTGTCGCGCATGAAGCTTCACGCTTTATGAATCAGTTGCTACTCACAAGCTTCGATGTGAAGACGGCAAAATTTGACAGCCAAGCAAAAGCACCACTGTCATTAAGCCGTGAGTCTGAGATGTATCAAGCATTGGTCGTTGGTTTGCGCGATTATGTCAATCTTTCAGGCTTTACT
>NZ_DATIRM010000157.1:0-13850 GCF_035469765.1 Psychrobacter sp. | reverse complement strand
GCAAATCAAGGTAGTTAAATAATTAGCCAACTATTTTTTATTATCTTATTCATAGAGGTTTTTATTAAATAAATATACTATTTCTATCTAAATGGTATATTTATAAGTTACTGAAAAAAATAGATTTAAATGTAGAGAATTTTGCCCTGTCGTCTACTCAATATAAGGCGATATTTTTTTGCGCTCGCAATATAAAATTTCATGTTACACTTAAACATTAGCAAGGATATCGATGCAAACACGTATCGAATTTATTGTTAAATCTGACAAGCTAATAACAAACGCATACCTTTTGCTTGCCTATTTCAAACTTCTTTTACTACTCGCTTCTTTCAATGACCGTCATTACTCACGACTGTCACCACTTAGGACCTTATTATGTTTAAAGATATCTCTATCGAAGACTTTGATCCAGTACTTGCTAAAGCCATGGCCGCTGAAAGCGTTCGTCAAGAAAACCATATTGAGCTGATTGCTTCAGAAAACTATTGCTCACAAGCTGTTATGGAAGCGCAGGGTACTGATTTGACCAACAAATACGCTGAAGGCTATCCTGGCAAGCGTTATTATGGTGGTTGTGAACACGTTGACGTTGTTGAGCAATTGGCGATTGACCGTGCAAAAGAATTGTTTGGTGCAGAATATGTGAATGTACAGCCACACTCTGGTAGCCAAGCAAACTCTGCTGTCTTTTTAGCATTGCTTGAAGCCAATGATACCGTACTTGGCATGAGCTTAGATGCTGGCGGTCACTTGACTCATGGCGCGCACATCAACTTCTCAGGTCTGAACTATAACGCAGTACAGTATGGTTTGGTCGAAGGCACTGGTCTTATCGATTATGACCAAGTTGAGAGTTTGGCAAAAGAGCATAAGCCAAAAATGATCATCGCTGGTTTCTCAGCATACTCACAAGTAGTTGATTGGGCACGTTTCCGCGAAATCGCTGACGAAGTTGGCGCTTATTTGCTCGTAGATATGGCACACGTTGCTGGTCTTATCGCTGGTGGCGTTTACCCAAGCCCAGTACCGTTTGCTGATGTAGTGACTACGACGACGCACAAAACCCTACGTGGTCCACGTTCAGGTATGATTCTTGCTCGTGATGAGAAGCTTGCTAAAAAGCTAAACTCTGCGGTCTTCCCAGGCAACCAAGGCGGTCCGTTGATGCACGTTATCGCGGCCAAAGCGATTTGCTTTAAAGAAGCGTTAGAAGATAACTTCAAAACTTATCAGCAGCAAGTCGTTAAGAACGCTCAAGCCATGGCAAAAGTGATCCAAGATCGCGGTTATGAAATCATCTCTGGTGGTACTGAAAACCATCTGATGCTGATCAGCCTAGTGAAGCAAGAAATGACCGGTAAAGAAGCGGATAAATGGCTAGGTGATGCGCATATTACTGTGAATAAAAACGCCGTACCAAACGATCCAAAATCTCCATTCGTGACTTCTGGTATCCGTATCGGTACACCAGCGATTACGACTCGCGGCTTCAACGAAGCGCAAGCAAGTGATTTGGCAGGTTGGATTTGTGACGTACTAGACAGCCGTGGCGATGAAGCAACAACTGCTGAAGTCCGTGGCAAAGTAGAAGCGATCTGCAAAGAGCTTCCTGTCTACGCTAAAAATCAGTAATTTCTGATTAATTGGTTTTAAAAGTTAGATATAAAAAAACCGCTTAGCTTTTGCTAGGCGGTTTTTTTGCGAGTATATAAATCAACGTTTTAATTTATCAAATCACATAAATGGCAACTTGGTGAATATCTGCAAGACTGTTGCGTTAACGATATCAACGAAGAATGCCCCAACCATAGGCACAATCAAAAACGCCTTATGTGATGGCAAGTAACGATCGGTGACTGCTTGCATATTGGCAATCGCTGTAGGAGTTGCACCCATACCAAAACCACAGTGTCCTGCTGACAAGACAGCCGCATCATAGTCTTTACCCATGAGTTTAAAGGTCACAAAGTAAGCATAGCCAATCATTAGAACAGTTTGTGACAATAAGATGATCAATACAGGACCTGCCAAATCTGTCAATTGCCACAGCTTTAATGACAATAATGCCATCGCTAAGAAAAGACTCAAAGAAGCGTTACCGATGACGTCAATCGCACGGTCAAACATATCAAAATTAAATACCATAGTTAAGGTATTGCGCAGAATCACACCACCTGCTAATGCCCATACGAAGGTAGGCAACTCAAACCACGTATCCTGTGCCACCAAGGTCATAAGATCAGCAAACGCCAGTGCTGCTGCAAATAGTGCTAATGATTCAATGGTAGACGATGCCGTAATCAGACGGATATTATCCGGTTTTTCAAACATCTCCTTATTGCTGTGAACTTCCTCTTCGCTGTGCTTGGTGCTATAGAGCGACTGCTCACTTGCCAGTTTTTCAACATCACTTGGGTTTGGATTGATTGCAGTAGGCTTGAGACCAAGCTTTTTAATCAAGCGACGGGCAACAGGACCACCGATAATACCGCCTGCCACTAGACCATAAGTGGCAACTGCGATACCCAGCGTCGTCGCGCCAACGACACCATACTGCTCCTCCAAAGTAATGCCCCAAGCACCAGCAGTACCATGTCCACCAGTCAAGGCGATTGAACCGGTCACCAAGCCAAGCAAAGGATCAAGCCCAAGTGCGCTTGCCATCGCTACACCAAGGATGTCTTGCAAAATGATAAACACCGACACGATAACAGTAAAAATCAGTAATGGTGAGCCACCTGCTTTTAACCGACCAAAATCAGCGCTAAGCCCGATAGAGGCAAAGAACATCAGCATGGTCGCTGTTTGCAGTCCTTGATGGAAATTAAAGCTATAGCCCCAAACAATATTAAGAACATAGACGACAATCGCTGCTACCAAACCGCCTGCGACAGGTTCTGGAATATTGAAATCTTCTAAAAACTTAATTCTTTTGACTAAGAAGCGTCCAAGCAAAAGTACTAATGTGGCTAATATCAGGGTGTAATAGCCGTTCAGGGTGATTTCCATATGTTAATCCTTTCTATAAATATAAATTAACCTGAATTCAGGATACATCTGTTTTTATCTCGAATTCAGATTCTTCTCTTACTGGCCATCGGACGCCACGATAATCCACAGTTGTGGTTTACCAAATTCTTTAAAAGCATCTTCTATAATACTTTTGAAGACATTAAAGTCTTCAGTGTTAATATTTTTAACCGCTGTTAAATCAAGTGCTAAATGCTCGATATCACTGTCTGTTAAGCAGTCCCACGCTGCATCCCAGTTATGACCAAACCAACTTGGAAAATTGCACGCTTTTGCCAAACTGCTTAAAAGTGTTTCTTTATCTAATCGCTCTTCCATATGTATGGTGATAGCTTGTTCAGGAATAGTAGCAGACGTTTTGCTGCTTTTACCTTTAACAAGGTTTCGCCCAATGCTGCTTTGATTCACATAATAAATAGCTTGAGTCATGTTATTTAACCTCCAATTTTTGAAAGCTGTCGTAATGATCAAGGGTCAAATAATAAATGGTCGGTGGGTGACCGCCAGTAACAATACGCCGTGCGCCGCGATGCGAAACGGCAGGTGTGGGTACAGTATATTCGCGATAGTAGCCTTGCGACTGCGCGGCTAACTTGCCTTCGCGATTATAAAACGTACTGCCGTCTTTATTGGGATAAGGAAACGGACCACCTTGCTGAATAAGCGCAAGTGTTTGATCTATCTGCGCATCACCAGTGATAGCTGCTGCATTTGAAGTGTTTGCAGGTTCAATATGGTTTTGCGATAAGGTAGTAGATGGCGCGCTACCTGCAAAAAAACTGGATTTCAAATCAGCAAAGAAGTAAACCGCAACAGCGATAATGGCAATCAAACTGAATAGGGTGGAGAAGCTGCTTTTTTTATTTTGGCTGCTACGATTATTTTTATGCTGATTGTTTCTCTGATAAGCGTTTCGATTGTTTTTCTGATTAGCATTATCTGAGCTGCGATGAGCTGAATTTGCCACTGAATTAGATGATGATGTTTCTACAATACTTAATTCATGAGAGGTTACTTCGGTGGCGCGCAACTGGTTTTTGTCATTGCGTTTACTATTAAAATAAACGCGTTGCCCTTCGCTGATAGGCTGCGCCATTCGCACGGATTTTATGTGAAAAAATACATCTTCACTTTGATTGTCGACGTCGATAAAGCCATAGCCTTTATCGGAATTCCAGTGCTTAATTTTGCCACTTTGCATGGGCATCCTCGTTCTATCGATAGGTTTTTATCACATAAAATAATGGCTATATGTCATATATAACATATTTATTAATAATAAAAAAACGCCAGCAATTAAGCTGACGTTCTGTAACAATTATACTGCAGACGACATTATAGATTGTAGTGAAGACGTAATAAATTAGGCACGCGTTTCGCCATGACCATAAACAATCCACTTTTGTGAAGTCAAACCTTCAAGTCCGACTGGTCCACGTGCATGGATTTTATCCGTTGAAATACCAATTTCGGCACCAAGACCGTATTCAAAACCATCAGCAAAACGGCTAGAGGCATTGATCATCACGCTTGCCGAGTCAACCTCGCGGATAAAGCGTTGCGACTTGGTATAGTTATCCGTAATGATGACATCGGTATGATGACTGCCATGAGTGTTGATATGCTCAATTGCTTCGTCTAAGCCTGATAAGATTTTAATCGCAAGGATAGGGGCGAGATATTCGGTATCCCAATCTTCAGCGGTGGCAGCTGAGAGATGACCTTTAAGGGTAGTATTATCGTTCAAAATAGCCTGCGCTTTATCATCAAGACGCAACTGCATCGCATTATCGGCTTCAACGATGGCTTCGGCAATTTTTGGTAACAGCTCATCAGCGATGGCTTCATCGACCAATAAGGTTTCCATGGTATTACAAGTCCCATAGCGATGGGTTTTGGCATTGACACTCACGTTAATGGCAATCTCAGGATCGGCATCACTGTCAATAAAGGTATGACAGTTACCGTCTAAGTGCTTAATTACAGGCACGCGCGCATCGCGGCTGATACGCGCAATCAACCCTTTACCGCCACGTGGTACGATAACATCAACATACTCTGTCATAGTGATAAGCTCACCAACGGCAGCACGGTCAGTGGTCTCTAGCACTTGGACACTATACTCAGACATACCAACGTTTTTTAGTCCTTCTAAAATACATTTGGCAATCGCTTGATTGGACTCAAATGCTTCAGAACCGCCACGTAGGATAATGGCGTTACCTGATTTTAGTGCCAAAGAAGCGGCTTCAAGGGTAACGTTAGGACGCGACTCATAAATCATACCGACCACACCAAGTGGCACGCGCATTTTGCCTAGATGAATACCCGATGGACGATATCTCATGTCTGTGACTTCGCCAATAGGGTCAGGCAATGCCGCAACGTCTTTTAAACCTTGTAACATGCCATCAAAGCGAGCGTCATTTAACTCCAAGCGATCAAGCAGCGCGGCATCTAAGTCATTTTTTTGACCATTATTCATGTCGACTTTATTGGCAGCTAAGATGTCTTGCTTAGCATTCTTCAATACATCGTGAATCGCCATAAGTGCAGCGTTTTTATCGCCCGTATTGGCAGCAGCCAGTGCTCTGGATGCTGCGCGAGCTTCTTTACCAACGTTTTGCATATAAGCGGTAACGTCTGTGGTATTGGTTTGACTCATAAATATCCTTCCTTAATAGTTATAAATAGAGAACAATCAGTGTTCTTTAGCGCTCTAATGGCACTCTGCTATTTAACATAGAGGAGATTAGGTCGATAGTAAAGCCGATTTTGTGAATAGAGGTCGCTTGTCTTTATATAATAGTCATGATTGAGCGTTGGATTTATGGTTACGTATTTTTAACAGAAATAGACTGCAATTACTAAGGTAGTCGCTATGAATCGTCCGTATAGTGAGCGCTAAGCAGCAAAAGATTCATTTCAGTTTTAACGTGTGATTTTTAAAGTGACTCGGCTGCATGATAGTTATTCGTAATAGAAATTAATTATAGTAAAAAAATATTGGAGAATAAACATGACCATTGATCAACAACAAATTCAAAAATCTGGCGCTTACAAAAACTGGTTGGGCGTTGGACTGGTTGCAGCGGCATTGACGCTAAGTGCTTGTGGTAAAAAAGACGAGCCACCAGTAGAGACGGCGCCAGCAGTCGATGCGCAGACTGGGGTAGAAGATGAAGCAACGAGTGTGGCTACTGCTGGCAGCGCTGACGATGTTGCGGTAGCTACTGCTGGTAATGATATGGCTGTCAGTAGCACAGATGATGTCGCCGTAGCAACTGCTGACGACGCAGAGGTGATGGACGGTACTGAAAGCGAAGAGCATGTCTCAAGCTACTAAGGTGGCAGATAAAACAGCGCTCATGCTATTAAGGTGATAAAATAAGGCCCATAACTGACTGTATGTTATGGGCCCCATTTTATAAAGACTATTTATCGTCAAACGCCTTTTTACTTCATGTTTTCATTCATATTTATTGGAAGTCTGCTAAACCATGCTTGATACTGCAAATAATCCGACTCGACCTATCGCTTTAGATTTACAAGATATCCATAAAAGTTTTGGCTCATTGGCCGTACTGAAAGGCGTATCTTTGACTGCCTATGATGGCGATGTTATCTCTATTTTAGGCTCGTCCGGCTCAGGGAAGTCGACCCTGCTTCGCTGTATCAATTTGCTTGAAAAGCCCAATCAAGGTCGCATCATCATCGGTAAAGATGAGCTGATGCTAAAGCCGGCTAAGTCAGGTGAATTGCAAGCGGCTGATATCAAGCAGCTAGAACACTTACGCGCACGCGTGGGTTTTGTCTTCCAGAATTTCAATCTATGGCCACATAAAACGATTATTGACAATATTATCGAAGGGCCAATACAAGTCTTAAAAATAAAAAAAGACCAAGCTATTAGCGATGCTGAAAAGTTGCTCGATAAAGTAGGTTTGCTTGATAAAAAAGACGCTTATCCGGCGAATCTATCTGGTGGTCAGTGCCAACGTGTCGCTATTGCGCGCGCGCTTGCGATGAAGCCACAAGTGTTATTGTTTGATGAGCCGACTTCTGCATTAGACCCTGAGCTGGTCAATGAAGTGCTTGCCGTCATGCGAGAGCTGGCAGCAGAGGGAAGCACGATGCTGATTGTGACTCATGAAATGCGTTTTGCTCGTGAGGTTTCTAGTAAGGTGGTGTTTTTACACCAAGGCGTTATTGAGGAGATTGGTACGCCTGAGCAAGTCTTTGATAATCCTAAGTCTGAGCGAGTCAGAGACTTTATGGCATCACACCGTCAAAATTAATATAACGGTCTAAAATACGTTTGACTATCTACGACTATGATTTTTATAAAAAGAATATTGATAGACATTTGATATAATAATATTGCCCGTCAGTAAGTCTAGCGCTTGAATTATTACTCAATAATCACAGTCGGTATGCAAAACGTTTGTTTTTGATATTTTACTCAGGTATTATCAAAAGAGCTATGGGCGGGTGCTAAATGCGCTTGCTTATATAGGTATCTAACAGCCTAAATCTCCAATATTTGAATCTGAATAACTTGTCTGGCAGGGACGTCAGAGAAAATATATCAGAATGCTATATCAAAAATCATAGTAAACACCCATCAGAATTTAAGGAACGTATGATGTCGAATTCTCGCCTATTGTGGTCATCGATGACCGTTACCGCTGCGCTCATGTTAGGTGCTTGTAGCCAACCTGCTAATGACGCTGCTGATACCAATGCCGATGCACCGGCAGCAGAAACCGCTGGCAAGACCATTCGTATCGCTACTGAGGGCGCATACCCTCCTTTTAATTATACCAATGCCGATGGCAGTTTGGCGGGTTTTGATATCGACGTCGCCAATGCTCTATGTGAGCAGATGCAAGCCAAGTGTGAAATCGTCGCTCAAGACTGGGATGGTATTATTCCGGGTTTATTGGCGCAAAAATACGATGCGGTTATCGCTGGCATGTCTATCACAGCCGAACGCCAAGAAAAAGTTGATTTCAGTGAGCCATATTTTGCCAATACGATGGTTTGGCTGACCGATACCAAAAGCGGCTTTGACCCTAAAGCCATCAAAGACCTAACGCTTGGTGGTCAACGTTCAACGACACCGGGTGCTTATCTTCAAGATAATTATGAAGGCAAAAACGGCAATACTGTCAAGCTCTATGACAATTATGATAATGCTTATTTAGATCTAAAATCTGGTCGTAGTGATGCGGTTTTAGCTGAAAAAGTATCGGCAAAATCATGGTTAGTGGAAAACTCAGAAGGCTTTGGTATCGTGGGTGATGAGATTGATAATGATGACAATATTGCCATTGCTGTGCGTAAAGGCGATTCAATTAAAGATGACTTTAATAAAGCGCTGAGTGAAATCCGTAGCAATGGTGAGCTTGCCCGTCTTGAACAGCAAAACTTTGGTCAATAAGCTGTAATCAATAGTATTGATTGATAATGTCCGTCTTAAACGGCGGATATATACGGCTGGTAAATATATTAAGGAATACCCACTATGATAGTTGCAATGACCTCATTAATGACCAAAAAAGCCTTGTGGTTAGCGCCATTAAGCGCCGCCATGCTGATGCTAACTGGCTGTAACAACAGCTCTGCACCGACAGAAAACACCGAAACAGATGCTGCAACTGATGCGCCTTTAAACATCAAAATTGCGACAGAATCAAGCTATAAACCTTTTAGCTATACTGATGCTGATGGCAAGTTAATCGGCTATGAGATTGAATTGGTCGACGCGCTATGTGCACAAATGAAAGCCAAATGCGAAGTGATCTCTCAGGATTGGGATGGCTTGATTCCAGGCTTGAATGCGCAAAAGTTTGACGCTGCCATCGCTGGTATGTCAATCACCCCTGAGCGCAAAGAAGTGGTCGAATTTAGCGACCCTTACTTCCATACTGGTATCATTTTAATCGGTAAAAAGGGCGATGATGTTAGTGTTGAAGCTTTAAAAGGTCAGCCGATTGCCTCACAGCGTTCAACCGTTGCCTCGCAGTATCTGCAAGAAAAACATGCCGATGCTGATATCAAGCTTTATGATACCCAAGACAATGCTTATCTAGACCTGACCTCAGGTCGTGTACGTGCAATGATGTCTGATAAAGTCACCGGTATCGATTGGCTAAAAACTGAAGCGGGTAAAGACTACGAAGTCAAAGGTCAGGAAATCAGCACCAGTGAAGACGCCATGGGTATTGCTTTCCGTAAAGGTGATCCATTGGTCGCTAAGTTCAATAAAGCTTTGGCTGAGCTAAAAGAAAACGGTACTTATGACCAAATCACTGGCAGCTATTTCGGTACTAGCTCAACCGCTGCTGCTCAAAAAGCAGTGGCAACGAACGATATCAAAGAAGTGGTAGTCGTGGATAAAGGCAATGTCGATGCTGATGCGGTGATTGCTACAGAAGAGCAAGCAGAAGCGGCAACAAACTAATACCAGTGTTAACGCATGGGTGTTGAGCATTATTGGTTGTCATTAATACTGATAATCGCCAACGCCCAGCAGAATTTTATTACCCAGTAAATTAAGGATGATTATGAGCATGCATTTTGTCCCAGTTGTCGCTTCAATGACCAGCCAGTCTGACACTATATCAGTAACCGCTAAGCGCTTTTCAAGGCCAATGCTAGCAATGGCAGCGCTCCTAGCTTTGGCAGGCTGTAGTAACGGTCAAAATAAAGCAAATGATACTGTCAGCTCAGATGCTAATAATAGTACTGAGACAGCTGAGACAAAAGCGGCAGGTAATAATGTGCTGCGTATTGGTACTGAGGGTGCTTATGCGCCTTTTAACTATACTAATGCTGATGGAACGCTTGGCGGCTTTGATATCGAAATTGCCAATGCTATTTGTGCAGATATGCAAGTGACTTGTGAGATTATGGCGCAAGATTGGGATGGTATTATCCCCGGTCTAAAAGCAGGTAAGTATGATGCTATCGTTGCGGCGATGTCAGTTACCCCTGAGCGCTCCCAACAAGTGGCTTTTACGGATCCGTATTTTAGCAATGTTTTGGTGTTTTTAGCCAAAAAAGATAGTACCTTTGATCCAGCCAAGGTCACTGATATAAATGCGCATTCTATCGCCGCTCAGCGCTCAACCATCTCTTCGCAGTGGTTAGAGAGCACTTATCCAAAAGCGGATATGAAGCTATATGATACATTAAGTAATGCGTTTTTGGATTTAGGTGCCGGTCGCGTTGATGCCATGATCTCGGACAAACTGCCTGCGATTGAATGGCTCAGCTCGACATCTGGTAGCGATTATGTGTTAAAAGGTGCTGAGATTGATATCAATGATAACTTTGCGATTGCCGTCCGTCCAAATGATGAAGCCCTACAAGCAAAAATTAATACATCATTAAGCAATATCAAAGCCAATGGCACTTACGATAAGATCCATCAAAAGTACTTTGCTGTGCCAGCAAGTGCAACGCTAACAGAAGCGCCAGCTGTGGATAGCACTGCACAATAAAGGCTGAATAGTATTGCTGTATTCACGACTGCATTAATATTGTGTTAATACGCATGAGGGCATTGCCATACAGGTAATGTCCTTTTTTTGTGCTATGTATTTATGGTCATGCTATTGTTTTAGGCGTTATCAACCAACAGATTTACTCTCCTTTGACTGAATTTTCGACTGTTTAAAGATATAGATATCTATTTAGGCAGCGCTTTTACACGTCAGTATTAACATCGTGGCGAATGAATATGATAAAATCAGCGCTCATTTCTACTGTGTCAATTATCGCGGCAATAATCGTATGAATCTAGCATCAATCTATGATGCCAGTGCCCGATGTGTATTGGGTTTAAAATACGTTTGTCAGCCGTGCTCAGCTATTGATGCTGATTCTTTTAACTCATATTTTGCAATTTGCTAATATAAAGAGACTGAGTGGATAATCGTGTTTGATTTACAAGGATTTGGCGCGCTTTTATTAAGCGGCGCTACCGTCACCATACAGCTTGCCATGACCAGCTTGGTCATCGGTATGTTCTTAGGCTTGCTCGGTGCCACAGCGAAGCTGTCTAATATCTGGCTGCTGCGCAAAATTGCGACTGTGTATACCGCTACCATGCGCGGTATTCCTGAGCTGCTATTGGTACTATTTATCTATTATGGCGGCTCTATACTGCTAATGAGCATCCTAAAAAAGTTCGGCTATAACGACTATGTCGAGATTAGCGCTTTTTGGGGCGGCGTCATGGCACTGTCTATCGCTTTTGGTGCTTATGCGACTGAAATTTTCCGCATGTCGATTCAAGAGATTCCGGTAGGGCAAAAAGAAGCTGCGCAAGCGATTGGCATGCGTCCTTTTCAGACCTTTTATCGTATTACCTTACCGCAAGTGTGGCAAATTGCGCTGCCAGGTCTGGGCAATCTATTTTTGGTATTGCTTAAAGATACGGCATTGGTTTCGGTCGTGGGTCTTAAAGACATCATGTATCAGTCCTCGCGTGCGGCGCAGTCAACACAGCAGCCGTTTACCTTTTATATGGCAGCGGCGATTATCTATTTGGGTCTGACCATGTTGATTACGGGCTTTATGATGTGGCTTGAATGGCGTGCCAATCCGGCAGCGCGTTATGCCAAAAAGCTCAGCCGTCAAACAACCCGCCGTCAATCGACCATAGGGTAGAGGAGAGATACTATGGATTGGAATTGGCAGGTGATTTTTGATCATATCCCAGACTTACTCGGTGGCGCGGTCTTAACCGTACAGCTGGTTTTGTTCTCAGGTATTATCGGGCTGTTTTTTGGTTTGGTTTTGGCGCTGTTACGGCTGTCCAAAAATTGGGTTGTACAGATACTCCCTTTTCTGTATATCTTCTTTTTTCGTGGCACACCGCTACTGGTACAGATATTCCTGATTTATTATGGTCTTGGGCAGTTTGAAGCGGTACGTAATTCGTTCTTATGGGAACCAGTCCTTAGCCAAGCTTACTGGTGTGCAATTATTGCCTTTACCTTAAATACTAGTGCATATTTGGCAGAGATTATTCGCGGTGCGATCCAAAATATTCCGGTGGGTGAGCTTGAAGCAGCCGATGCGATTGGGATGTCAAAATGGCAAAAGCTGACCCGTATTACATTACCGCGTGCTTTTGGTATTGTGATTCCGGCGTACAGTAATGAAGTTATCTTTATGCTAAAAGGCAGTGCGCTGGCGTCAACGATTGCTTTAATGGATATCACGGGTGTCGCTCGTACCATTAGTGCGCGGACTTATACTTTGATGGAGCTATTCTTCGCTGCAGGTATTGTTTATCTGTTATTGTCGTGGGTGATTTTATTTAGCTTTAGACTGTTCGAAAAGCGCATGAATCGTCACGTAAGTTATGTGCCGCCAGATGTAAGCACGAATACAGTTGGCTAATGAGTTGTCATGAACACGACTTATCATAAACGTTATGTAATAGTGCAGTATGTTTCTCTTTTTACAATATTAACCATTTGATGTGAGCGCCTAGTATGAGCCAATCACTATCTATATCCTTAGTCGATGCGATTGCTGTCAGTGTCAATGATGACGCGAGCATCACCACTGTTAACAATAGCGTACGTGCATCGATTGGCAAGGTCGTTTGCGTTGGCCGTAACTATGCGGAACACGCGCGTGAGCTTGGTAATGAGATACCAAAATCGCCTATCTTATTTATGAAGCCCGCATCGTCAGTGGTCAGCGTGCATAATGATATTGTCCGTCCAAATCCAGCGCTATATGGTGACACTCATTACGAAGCAGAGTTGTGTATTCAGCTGGCAGCCGACTTATCGGTAGCAACGGTTGAACAAGCCAAGCAAGCGATTGGCGGCGTGACCTTAGGACTTGATTTGACCCTACGTGATCTACAAAGCAAGCTAAAAGAAAAAGGTCATCCATGGGAGCGGGCTAAGTGCTTTGATGGCGCTTGCGTACTTGCTGATTGGATTGATCCGCAAACGTTTGGCGATTTTAGTCATACCGAATATCAGTTTTATATCAATAATGAGTTGAAGCAAGATGGCAATACTGCCTTGATGCTATTTCCAGTGTATGAATTACTGGCAGAGATTAGCCATGCCTTTAGTTTACAAGCAGGCGATGTGATTATGACTGGTACGCCGAGTGGCGTTGGTATATTGCAAGCAGGCGATGCGTTAACATTCAAGCTTGATGCTCATGAGTGGCAGGTACAAGTTCGATAGATGTTCTGTAGCAGCAGTATGGCATTAATTTTCAAATGCATCGACTTTAATAACAAATCCCAAGTTAACGCTTGGGATTTTTTGTTTTATCAGCGGTCATAGCAATTTTCAATTCGGTCATTATCACATTGCCCTCAAATTGGCATTTGGATTTCAACGTACTGTCATAAATGCTCAGTAGAATTAGGCGTAATTCGTATCTTGATGGTTGCAACTACAAGACCGCGATTAACTCTTTTATGCCAATCAAGCCTAACAGCAAGGTGACTGACAATGACATTATTGAATAATAAACAACAACTTGCCCACGAAGTCGTTGAAGATTCCAACCCGACTAACAATATCGATTTTCAAACCATTATTAGTCGTCGTTTGAACCGTCGTAGTATCCTAAAAGGTGGCACAGGATTGACGGCAGCAGCTTTTTTTGGGGCGCTACCTTTGGTTGGCTATAGTGATGATGACAGCAGTTCTATCATAAAGAATAGTAATGCTGCCGCTATCCCTGCACAGGGCGATCTCAAACGCCCTGAAACTTTGAATTTTACAGCAGTGGCGCATTCCACTGCCGAAACGATGAGTGTGGCA
>NZ_DATIRM010000156.1:0-4579 GCF_035469765.1 Psychrobacter sp. | reverse complement strand
ACAATCTAAATAAAACCTTATGCTATATTTTGGACAAATGTTTATATGGTAATAACAATGATTGTACGTCCATTAACTTTATCCTTATTGCTCGCTGTCTCTCTTCCGGCAGCGTTAGCAGGCTGTCAGTCTACTTCTGTTAATGATAAATCCAAACCTATTAACGAGCTGCTAATACAAGAAGCGCAACTAATGCAATGGTCAGCTCATTATGACTGGCAGTTAGCACAAGTGATTAATAAAAACGGTAATATCGTCAATATCGCAAAATTTACGCCGATTACCTTACAAGTAGAACCCAGTTCAATCAATTTTTATCAGGGCTGTGAACAGGATAGAATGGACTTTCATTCGATGTCCGCACCACCTTACCCCTATTACTCTCATCTTGCCAAAGTTCCAATGACTTGTAACGATAGCAATGACCCTGATAATAATACTGCAATTAAAGAGGATGAAAATATCCAAGCTTTGTTTGCCAAGTACATCCCTGTTAGACTTAATTTTGAGTTATTGCCATTTTCAGAATCAATATCGCAATCTACAACAGAATCTTCAAAATTGATGCCAGTCGATAAACGATTAGCTCCAAAACGCTTGGCGCTTAATATAGAAAATGGCAATCGCCTCATCTTTACAGGTTCAGCTAAACTACTATATGCTCTCACTGGATTGCCCATCACTAACGAAATATTGGAACAGTACGATTGGTAACTGGTCAGCGCCGTAAGTAACCACCACGATGAAAAAGGTCAATTCATTAAAAAATCCATGGGCAGTTTTTATCATCCTGACCACCCTATTTTATTAAGTTTTATGAGTTGGCCTGACAGTCAATACGCTGCTTTTAGCTCAGGCTGTAATGGCTCTCGTGTGCCTTATTTTTTACTAAATGATCATAGCTTTAAAGTTGGCACCATCATCAGTACAGTAATGGGCTGCGGTGAAACCGGCAATCGTATTGAGACGGCTCTTTTTCATCTCATGCGTGATAGTAGCAGTAAGCTGACTGACGTTAAGCTTGCAACCCTCAGAGTGAATTTCGACACCATCAAAAATTCAAACAGACATGCCTCGTTATAACCTATTGCAAACGATGGAAACAGGCGAAACCTTAGTATGGCAAAACTAAGTAAAGAAAATACCGTAAACAACTTTCAAATCCATAATCTACTTACATTTATTAACCGATTGTTGCGCATTTGATGAATAATTCCCTCAAGCGCCTAGCTATACTGATAAAGTAAATCATTGATGATGTTAAAAATACAAAATTAAAACGGAGATAATAATGAATAAGACAATGCTTGCAAGTGCGCTATTATGTGGTTCTGCTTTAGCAATGACAGGTTGCCAAACGCAAACGGTAGAAGGTCAGATGCAAACCGGCAATCCTTTAAACCAACCTGTATTAAAATCGACCATTAATGCTGTTGCTGGCGATAAAAATGAAGTCGGTCAAATGTTTTTGCGTCCAGTTGATGGCGGTGTACAGGTATACGGTAAGCTGATGAACTTGCAGCCGGGTAAGACAGTGTCCCTACACATCCATGAGACGGGTAGCTGTGCGGATATGGGGAAAGCAGCAGGTGGTCACTTTAATCCGGATAACAAGCCACACTCTAATCCAGATGACATGAATGGTCATGCAGGCGATTTGCCTAACCTAACGGCTAATGCCGATGGTGTTGCGACTATCAATTATGTAAATAAGAAAATCTCTGCCGCTGATGCTGGTAAATATAGCGTCAATCGCCTAGCCTTTATCGTACATAGCGGCGTTGACGATTACACCAGTCAACCAGCGGGTAATGCAGGTGATCGCGTGGCTTGCGGTATCATTGAAAAAGTCTAATAAGTTTTAAGATGAGAGCTTAATTGCATAAAAAAACCCTCTTAGCCAAATTATATGGTTAAGAGGGTTTTTTATTGTCGATAGAAAAACCGTTATTCTTCTACCCACTCGCCTTTACGCCAGTAAACGCCCCAACGTGTGGCTTTGCCATTTTTCTCAGAGCCGATATACTGCTCTTTTTTCTTACGCGACCAACGCAGAATGGTTGGATTACCATCCGGATCTTCATCTGGTCCTTCAAACAGATACTGGAATTTATCTTCCATTTTATCTTTAATCTCTCGCAGCTCAGCAAGCTTTGGCGGACGTGTCTCGCGCACTTTAGGGAACTTAGATGCGGCTAAGAACATGCCAGCCGCCCCTTCACGTAAGATAAAATAATCTTCATGCTTAACAGATTTTAACTCTGGTAGATGGATAGGATCCATACGTGGCGGCGCAGCCTCACCCGTTTTTAACACTTTACGGGTATTGTCACATTGCTGACAAGCAAAGTAAGGACCAAATCGTCCAGTCTTTAGCTCCATCTGCCCATCGCACTTATTACAGTCAATAGTTGGAGAATCAGAACCAGGAACTTCAAATTTGCCTTCTTCTAAGATGTAACCATCACAATCAGGATTGTTACCACACACATGTAGCTTAAGACCGCCATCAACGATATAACCATTCATTGCCGTGCTACATTTCGGGCAACGCTTTTTCTCCATCAAATCTCTGACTTCTGCCGCTTCATCATCACCTTCTGCATCATCAAGATTGGCAAAAGCTTCGACTGGCATTAAGTTCTTAGTACCTTTACAGCGCTCTTTTGGTGGTAAGTTATAACCTGTACACCCTAAGAATACGCCGGTTGAGCCTGTACGCAATTGCATTGGACGACCACAAAGATCGCAATGCACATCTGGTACATCAGTCGGATCATTTGGGCGCATGCCATCTTTTTCTTTAGCGCGATCGAGGGTCGTCTTGAAATCCCCGTAGAAATTATCGAGGACATCTTTCCAGTCTCTATCGCCTTCTGCGACATGGTCAAGCTTGTCCTCAAGCGCGGCGGTAAAGGTATAATCCATCAAATCTGGAAAACTTGCCGTCAGCCTGTCGGTAACGATATCGCCCATTTTTTCCGCAAATAAACGCTTGTTTTCAAGCTTCACATAACCACGATCTTGAATGGTTGAGATGATTGAGGCATAAGTCGATGGACGACCAATACCTTTCTTCTCAAGCTCTTTAACCAAGCTTGCTTCAGTGAAACGCGGTGGCGGCTTGGTAAAGTGTTGACTCGGATCAAGCTTATCTACCGTTAATTTATCGCCTTTTTTAACATCAGGCAATAAGTTGTCGTCGGTCTTGGCAGGTGGCATGACTTTAGTATAACCATCAAATATCAAGGTACGCCCGCGCGCTTTTAGCTCGACATCATCCGCAGCAACGAATAAGTTCACTGATAAATATTTTGCTGGTAACATCTGACAGGCCACAAACTGACGCCAGATTAGCTCATATAAACGTATCGCATCACGCTCAACAGCTTTAAGCTGCGTTGACTTCATATTGACGTTAGAAGGACGGATCGCTTCATGCGCCTCTTGCGCACCTTGTTTATTACCGTAGAAATTTGGCTTTTCTGGTACGTATTTCGCACCATAGCTGTCTTCGATATAGCCACGTACAGCAGCAAGTGCATCACCTGATAAAAAAGTCGAATCGGTACGCATATAAGTAATATGACCCGCTTCGTACAAACGCTGCGCCAAAATCATGGTTTTCTTAACTGAAAAGCCTAATCGTGTACTGGCTGCTTGTTGCAAAGTCGAAGTAATAAAAGGCGCGCTTGGACGTGACTGCGTTGGCTTTTCTTCACGTTCTTTGACGATAAAGTCATTTGCTTCAAGAATTTCTAATACTTTATCGGTCTGCTCTTTATTAACGAGCTTTAGCGTTTTTCCGCCTTGCTTGGTCGCTTCTAAACGAATACCAATTTGCTCAGCGTCTTTTTTGCTATTGGCGATATGAGTATCGGCATGAATCTGCCAATATTCTTCTGGAATAAAGGCGCGGATTTCATGCTCACGCTCAACAACCAAGCGCATAGCAACTGACTGTACACGACCGGCAGACAGACCACGAGCGACCTTTTGCCACAGTAATGGCGATACCATAAAACCAACCACACGATCTAAAAAACGACGTGCTTGCTGAGCATTAACACGGTCAATGTCGAGCTTGGACGGTTGTTTAAAGGCATTTTGAATAGCAGATTTGGTAATCTCGTTAAAGACCACGCGCTCATATTTACTGTCCGCGCCGCCGATGACTTCCTTGAGATGCCAAGCAATCGCCTCTCCTTCTCTATCCATATCCGTTGCAAGATAGATTTTGTCAGCATCTTTGGCTAAGGCTTTTAGCTCTTTAATGACCTTGGTTTTGTTTGGCAAGACTTCATAGACTGCTGCCCAATCATGCTCAGGGTCAACGCCCATGCGCCGTACCAATGCTTGCTGAGTTTTCTCTTCTTTGGTCAGGCTGTCATCTTTTTTGGTCGTTGCTGGTTTCTTTGCGCTTTTGCTCGCACCTACTGGCAAATCACGGACATGACCGATACTTGAGCGCACGATAAAATCATCACCCAAGTATTTATTGATGGTTTTTGCTTTGGCGGGTGATTCAACAATCACCAAAGACTTACGCTTTGGGCTGCCTTTGGGTTTGTCAGCAGCG
>NZ_DATIRM010000155.1:0-9789 GCF_035469765.1 Psychrobacter sp. | reverse complement strand
CAAAATGGAAATCAAAAAATTTGATCCAAAAGTACGTCAGCATGTGCTCTTTAAAGAAGCAAAAATCAAATAATCCCCATTTTTGTAAATGGTTTTATTTGAACAAAAAAAGGGTTTATCAATTGATAAACCCTTTTTTATTGTCGTTATTTTGACTGACTACTATTTATCTATTTGCTAATATTAATATACATAGTATTTATTCAGACACTGTTCATCTATATCACTTTAACTATAGTGCGTCGGCTCTTTGTCATAGACATGCGCATGCCATTGGCTCATCTGCTTCTGCATAATAACTTGGATTGCAGCATGAATCATATGCTGACCAATCGCTTGGGTATCACTACCCAGTATCTCTTTTAATTTATCAGAAAAATCAATGGTCATCAGCGGTGCGTCATCTTGCTCAGCGTCACGTAAGAGCAATTTGCCATCGTCTGCTTCTACCAGCTCAAGGGTCGTCTCTTTTGCAAACCCTGCAAACTGATCGGTACTGTCATTATCTACTTCAATCTCATTATCGATATCGTATGGCATTAATTGTATCCTTATTATCCCGTTTACACCTGTAGAAACGCGCTACTTTACTCTTATAAAGCCACAATCTTACAGTCATGCGGGCAAAACTATCTTATTCATACAATGGACGCTTTGACGCTATAATTCAAGGGTGGTTCTGCAAGTCTTTTACGCAACCTATCCTGAGCACTCATCGTATTATAAAAAACTGCCAATTCTTATATCCCTTAACGCCAATAACGCAGCTTTGCCAAGGTAAATAAGAAGGCAACAAACATACCAAGGTAGTACACCAATTTAAGCTCAAGACTGGGGTCACGATATTTAAACGGTAACGCCACAGTGGCAGTGGCAGTTGGCAGTATCAATAGCATCAACAGCCAGTTTTCAAACACGTGTAGCCAACCTTGCAAGTCAGTTCCATGACGCAGCGAAGACAGTCCTAACAGTAAACAGGCAATAATTAAGCTTGTAAATAAACCATTTGGTAAGTCTTTTGGATAAATTATGTTGGCAATATTGGTCGGTATGATTCTCATGTAAAATTCCAGTCAAGCTTATAAAGCATGACTTAACGATTAAAAAGTGTGTCAAAAAATAACTTATAAAAATATTACCATGCACTATTTATTAAGCAAACTTATCCTTGCTAATAAAAATTTAACTATAAGTACCCATCAACCACAGCATTGAGATGCAAGAGGTTAAATATCCCAAGCTGATGGCGTTCCAGCTGGCGATATGCATGCCTTTAATCTTATTGAGTATGCGTGAACCGAGCCAAAATAAGAAAGGAACACCTATCATAAATGCTGGTACGATCACCGCCGCGTGGCGTAATACTTCACCAGCATCTTCACCAACCATCAAGCGAAAGCCGTAACCAGCTAGGCTCAGAATAAGGGCGAACATGGCTAAGCCAATAGTAATACCTTTAGGTACTAGGCTATGTGATTTCGAGTCTGGATTTTGATTTTTTGCATTTTGCATATTCATATTCCACTTTTAGCTGACGTATCGCTTTATATAATAAGTCATATAACGGCTATCAATAATAGGTAATGTTCATAGTATATAACTTACTATATGGAGCGTTATTCCCCATTTGCCAAGGCAAGCTCTGCGCGCATCGCATCGATTGCTGCTTTATAATCTTCTTGATTAAAAATCGCAGAGCCAGCAACGAACATATCAGCGCCTGCTTCAGCAATGGCACGGATATTACTGGCTTTGATACCACCATCAACTTCTAGCCTGATATCACGACCGCTGGTAATGATACGCTGACGGACTTGGCGAACCTTGTCCAGAGTCCCTTCAATAAATGACTGACCACCGTAACCTGGATTGACACTCATGAGTAGGATTTGATCAACTTTATCCATGACATAATCTAGGTAATGCAGCGGTGTTGCTGGATTTAATACCAAACCGCACTCAGCACCGCCATCTTTAATCAGCTGCAAAGAGCGATCAATATGCGAGCTTGCTTCAGGATGAAAGGTGATAATGCTAGCACCTGCTTCTAAAAATTGCTCAATCATGCTATCAACAGGGCTAACCATCAGATGCACGTCAATTGGTGCATCAATACCATAATCACGCAGCGCCTTACAAATCATGCTACCAAAGGTCAGATTGGGCACATAGTGATTGTCCATCACATCAAAATGGATAACATCTGCACCCGATTCCAATACCCTCTCCACTTCTTCACCAAGTCTAGCAAAATCAGCAGATAAAATAGAAGGCGCGATTAGGTATGGCTTAGAGGGACTGATCATAATGAGGCTACCTAGTAGGTTTTTGACTAAGGATTAAGTAAAAATGCACATACAACACAGATAATACGCATCCCTATTATAGCGGAAAATCAGAATTTATAACGGCTACTGAATAGGGATATTACAGTTGTACTTATCAGCTGTAGACAGACAGATACATAACTAGCGCGGTTTATATTGGGTTTTACAATAAGCGCGACCTACGACAAAACCTCGCATCGCTTCATGTTTGGTAGCACGGCTGCTCACCCGCTTTCGCCATAAGCGAAAAGAGGTCGGCTTTAGCTCTTGACGCATAAGCTTAATGACATCAGCTTCATTGAGACCATAGCTATGCTCTATCGCCTCAAACGTCGTTCTATCTTCCCACGCCATCTCTATCACACGCGAGCGTTGAGCTACGCTAAGTTCTCTCTCGTACACGTCATTTACTGACTGCTCAATATCTTCATTTACTTTGCTAGCATTGGTTTTGTTAGCATGAATATCGATATGGGTACGCTGCTTATTTGCTAAAGCCGCATCCATATCCACTTGCATGGTGGCAAGCGTAGATTCATGAACAGCAAAATCTGAGTGTTTATCACCTGCTACGTCTTTGCTAAATTCAGATGCGCTTAAACTTTCATAACTTGTCATAGAATTTACCTCTGTAACTATAAAACGATATAGCGAATCAATAATGCGAAATTAAAATCTAACATCTAAATAAACTGCGCCTTGCGCCAGTGATGCTCGATATGATCGTTAATAACACTTTGAATAAAATAATAGCTATGGTCGTGACCGGCTTGATAACGCAAGGTTAATGGCTGCTTAGCGTTTGTACAGGCTTGTTGCAACTTAGAAGTTTGCAGCTGACCGTCGGCTAAAAATTCGTCAGCGGCGCCTTGATCAACCAAGATACTTGAGTACTGCTGACCGACTTCTTCAATGACTTGCGAGGCGTCCGCTTGCGACCACAGTGCTTTGTCTTCACCGAAATATTCTGTGTAAGCGGCTTGACCCCATGCCGACTCACTAGCGGCACATACAGGCGATAACGCTGAGACGCTGACAAACTTACCTGGGAATTTAAAGCCCAATAATAATGCTCCGTGACCACCCATCGAGTGACCAGTGATACCGATACTATGAATTGGAAACTCTGCGCGTAACAAGTCATAGAGCTCATCGACGATGTAGCTTTGCATATTAAAATTTTCTGCCCAAGGTGCTTGGGTCGCATCGACATAGTAGCTTGCACCTTGACCAACAAAATAACGCTCATCATTTGCTACTTCAATGCCTTCACTAGTTCTAGGAGAGGTGTCCGGCGCGATAAATATCATCCCAAGCTCACTACATTTTTGCTGGAAATGTGCTTTGTGGGTGACGTTATCAGCATTACAAGTGAGACCTGATAAGTATAAAATCGCCGGACAACGCTGCCCTGCTAATGCTTCATCAGGAAGATAAATACTAAAGGTCATCGGTGTCTTGGTAGAGGTTGATTGATGGCTATAATAATGTTGCTCACCATCAAAGCAGCGATTGACACTTTTTTGCGTGAGCTGCGTGCTGGCTGAAAGACTGTGATTATAAGAATTATTCATGAGCATTATCCTTTTTAGCTAAGATAAAATAATAATGGTTTGAAATAGATGTGTATTTAAAACACACGCTTATTAAAAAAACGTCAAATTAATAAAATTTTAAATGGGATAAACAATCAGTTTGTAGTGTTATCAGCGTTTACAGCTGTGTCTGCATTCGTATCTGGTAAAACGTTGATAGTCATTGTCGCACTAGAGTTATCTGTAATACTAGCAAGCGGTGGTCCTGTTTTATCAAACAATACTTGCTCAAATGCTGGCAGCGCTGTTTCCATCAAGCTACCGATAACCATCTGTGGCTCTGATGGCTCAAACCCCATGTAAAGCTCGCGCTCTTTTATTCGGTAAGCAGCATCTTTAAAAGCGGCAGAAAAACTGGTGTTTTCTCGTAAGCTTTCAGAAAAGAATGCTTGCCCAAAATAAGTCATCTCAGCAGTATTGGTACACCCAAATGACATCTTGTCTGCTGCAGAAGCTGTGATGACTACCGTAGTTGGCGATGCCAATTCATCAATAAACGAGCCTGAATAGCATGCGGATACTACGATGACCCGCCAGCGAATACCTGACGCATCTAAAGCTTCACGTAGCCATGTTGCATCCAAATTATCCATCGCAAGCGGCGGGTTGGATAAATGAATAAAGTCCTGATCGCCATGCGATGATAGCGTCATAAATAGCACATCTTCATCAGCATTCATCTGCTGACCAATTTTTTTTAAACCACGTAAGATACTGGTTTTGGTAGCGATCGGCTCATCTAACCAAGTATAGTTATTATTAATCAATGCCAATGAATGGCCGCTAGTGCCAAAACGCACATCAAACAACTCCCGTACCTTATTAATCTCAGAGCGAAAAACGTTTTGATCAGAGAATCCTGCCACACCCATAAAGTACCAATCACTTTTACCCGGTATACTAGGATCTATACTAGCCAGCGCTTCTTGTAGTAAACGCGGCTGCTCATATAATGCCGCTTCCTCTAATACCGGCTCTACCGGTATCTGCTTAAATATGGGCTGATCAGCGACGTTACGTTGCCAAATCGTTAACAGTGCCACCGCACCGATGATGACAATAATTCGCTCCCACCAAGGTATGCGCAAGCGACGAGAAAAAATCCATAATAATGCCAAGGTTTGCCATAAAAAAAGCACCAAAAACAAGACAGGTAAGAACGAATAGCTCCAATCAGGCAACCAGCTATAGCTGCCCAAAAACTGCACCAAGCTTTGCAATAGAGCGGATAAAGTATCAGCAACCAACCATAATACTACAGGCACAAAAACCAGCGCTTGATTGCCGGCGCGCCGTGCCAGAATAATGCCACCGAGTAGAATAATCATCGGCCATATCAGATAGCTGACCAATCCTTGCTCATTAAAAACACTACCGTCTGGAGCGGCTAGCCAAGAAAATAGAACGTTGCTACCAAGCGCCAATAGTGCAAATACGGCAAACTGAATAAAGGTGGGTTTGACCCAAGAGAACGCTCGTGTTGACCCTACTAGCATCCATAAGGTTGCAATAATATTGGCAGCGAAATTGAGCGAAAAACGCTGTAGCGAGACGGTTTTTAATGACGCAAGTGACAAAGACTTAGACCTCTAGCCAGTCGAGAGAAATAAAACAAATCAATGATAAAATATTTTGATATCGATGCCATTCAATGTCTTTCATTTAAATTTTTTGCAGGGCATAAGGATATCAATTTTATATTTAATTCACTATGAAATGAATATAAGAGACGGATAGCGCACCTCAACATTATTTACTAATATTTTAGCTCGCTAATCTATCGCGATTGTAACGGATTGTCGGTCAAGAGCATAAGGCTGAATTGTAAAATTCGCTTAAAAAACTCATAAAAAAAGGAGGTCTTAAACTTAAGACCTCCTTTTTTATCAAACACTAAACATTATCTCATCAATAGCTCATTGACACGTCTGAGATAAGCAGCTGGATCTTCTAATTGACCACCATCAGCAAGCAATGCTTGGTCAAAAATTACTTGCGCCAATTTATCAAAATCTTCGGCAGACTGATCGCTACTTTCAAGCTTTTTAATCAATGGATGATCAGGATTTACCTCAAGCGTCGGTTTGCTCTCTGGTACATCTTGACCCATTTGCTTAAGCATTTGGATCATCTGTGGCGATAGCTCGCCTTCCCCAACGACCAAGCAAGCAGGGCTATCGACCAAACGTGTGGATACTTTAACGTCTTTAGCACGTTCGCCTAATGCTGCTTTAAGTTTATCAACAACTGGCTTTAAAGTTTCTTGTGCTTTTTCAGCTTCTGCTTTTTCAGCTTCATCCTGCAAGTCGCCTAAATCAACCGCACCTTTAGCGATATTTTGCAGCGGCGTTTCATCAAATGAGGTTAAGAAGTTCATTGCCCATTCATCGACACGGCTGGTCATCAAAATAACTTCGATGCCTTTTTTCTTAAACAGCTCTAATTGCGGGCTATTTTTTGCTGCCACTAGGTTATCAGCCGTTAAGTAATAAATGGCTTTTTGACCATCTTTCATGCGAGCTTTATAATCCTCAAAACTGGTCGTTTCACCATCTTGCGTGCTGGTCGCATAACGAAGCAATTTGGCAATACGCTCTTGGTTGCCCATATCTTCGCCAACGCCTTCTTTGATGACATCACCAAATTCGCTATAGAACTGCGCAAATTTCTCTTGCTTATCGGCATCTTCGCTATTGGCAAGGCTTGCTAGCAAGGTCAAAATGCGACGGGCGTTACCATCACGGATAGATTTGACATCACGCGATTCTTGTAATATTTCACGGCTGACGTTTAGTGGTAAGTCTGCTGAATCAATCACGCCTTTAACAAAACGCAAGTACATTGGCAATAATTGCTCAGCTTCGTCCATAATAAAGACGCGTTTGACATATAGCTTTAGACCATGCTGCTGGTCACGAGTATATAAGTCGACAGGTGCTTTTTTTGGAATATATAGCAGCTGCGTATACTGAACACGACCTTCAACACGGTTATGTGTCCAAGTCAGCGGCGCATCCATGTCATAGGTGATGTTTTTATAAAAATCGACATACTCTTCATCTTCAATCTCAGAGCTTGAACGTGTCCATAACGCACTGGCTTTGTTGATGGTTTCCCACTCATCGGTCAGTACCATCTCACCGCCCGCTGGCGTGTCGTCACCCTCTTCTTTGACATCTTCTTGCCAAATTTCTTTACGCATTTGAATTGGTAAGCTGATATGGTCTGAGTATTTATTCACTAACTGCTTAATTTTGCCACGGTCTAAATAGCTGTTTTCACCTTCAGAATATTCTTCTTTTAAATGTAAAGTAATTGCGGTGCCGCGAGTTTCTTTGGTGATAGGCTCAACGGTAAAGCTACCGGTACCATCAGATACCCAACGTACGCCTTTATCCGCAGGCTCGCCTGCTTTGCGTGATTCAACACTAATCGTATCAGCGACGATAAAGCCCGAATAGAAACCAACACCGAACTGTCCGATTAATTGACCTTCTTGCTTTTGTGATTCAGACAATTTATCCAAAAACGCTTTGGTACCAGATTTGGCAATCGTACCTAAGTTTTCAATCGCATCGGCTTCATTCATGCCAATACCATTATCGGTAAAGGTGATGGTCTTAGCATCTTCATCGACTGCAATACGAATGCGCAACTCGCCATCATTTTCGTACAGGCTGTCATCATTGGTCGCTTCAAAACGCAACTTATCGCAAGCATCAGAGGCATTAGAGACAAGCTCACGCACAAAAATATCTGCATTAGAATAGAGCGAATGCGTCACTAGATGCAGCAGTTGCGCCACTTCAGCTTCAAACGTATGTTTTTTTAATTCTGGGTTTTTGCTATCAGCTTTCTGGTTATCAACTGGGGTCTGTTCACTCATAAAAAACTCCTTCAATTTATGTTAAAAATTTATTATCAAATAGCCGCAATCAAACTAAACTTACTCAAATATATATTAGAGAAGCTAATGTTTGAATACTGCTAAGCTGTTTATACTAATAAGGGCGCGGAAGAAAATTTCAAGCTCAAAAACTTGATTCAATAAAAAACACCGCCCTAGTTTCCTAAGGCGGTGTCATTGGATAAGCAATTACTTAAATAATGGTTGCTAGATAAACGCTAGTAACGATACTTAGTAACTGTATTTAATAAATATATTTAATAGCTATAAACAGCTTGGTAAATGACGAGCAGGATCTGAATCACGAGCAGCTATCGCATCTTCAACGCTTAATCCCAATGCTTTGGCAACCCCTGCGCCATAAGCGGCATCACACCAGTTACAGTTGCGAATATGACGATACTGAATAAAGTCAGGCACACCGGCCATATTGTTTGCAGTGTTTTCAAAAAGCACTTGCTGCTGCTCAGCACTCATCAAGTTAAACAATGCGCGTGGCTGGCTGAAGTAATCGCTATCGTCTTCACGGAAATCATAATGCGCCGCATCGCCATCAATCTTTAATGGCGGCTCAGCATAGTCAGGCTGCTCTTGCCACTGGCTAAAGCTGTTTGGCTCATAATGCGGGCGACTACCATAGTTATCATCGACACGACCTTGACCATCACGGTGGTTGCTCATCACAGGACAGCGTGGTTTATTCACCGGAATCTGCTGATGGTTCACCCCAACACGATAGCGCTGAGCATCAGCGTAATTTACCAAGCGGTTTTGTAGCATTTTATCGGGAGATACGCTGATACCGGGTACTAAGTTACTAGGGGCAAATGCCGCTTGCTCAACATCGACAAAGTAATTGTCAGAGTTCTTATTCAACTCAAATTCGCCTACTTCAATCAGCGGATAATCACCTTTTGGCCAGACTTTTGTCAAATCAAACGGATGATAAGGGACAGTATCCGCCTCAGCTTCTGGCATGATTTGCACATACATTTTCCACTTAGGAAAATCGCCATTTTCGATGGCATCATACAAATCTTTTTGATGACTTTCACGATCCATACCAACGATATCTGCCGCTTCAGCATCGGTTAAGTTCTTAATACCTTGTTGAGTACGGAAGTGGAATTTGACCCAAAAACGCTCATTGGCGGTATTCCAAAAACTATAGGTATGCGAGCCAAAACCATGCATATTTCTATATGATGCTGGAAGACCGCGATCACTCATAACGATGGTAACCTGATGCAAAGCTTCTGGTAGCAATGTCCAAAAATCCCAGTTATTGGTCGCTGAGCGCATATTGGTACGTGGATCACGTTTGACTGCTTTATTTAAATCGGGGAATTTACGTGGATCACGTAAGAAGAATACTGGGGTATTATTGCCCACCATATCCCAGTTACCTTCTTCAGTATAAAACTTTAGGGCAAAGCCGCGAATATCACGTTCGGCATCAGCGGCACCGCGCTCGCCTGCCACCGTACTAAAGCGGGCAAACATTTCAGTCTGTTTACCTACTTCGCTGAAGATATTGGCACGGGTATACTTAGTAATGTCATTGGTCACCGTAAAGGTACCAAAGGCACCTGAACCTTTGGCGTGCATGCGACGCTCTGGTATCACTTCACGAACGAAGTTGCCTAGCTTTTCATTGAGCCAGATATCTTGCGCTAATAATGGACCACGCTTGCCGGCGGTAAGACTGTTTTGATTGTCTGCCACTGGTGCGCCATTGCCCATCGTCAACTGGGTTGGTGCATAGGGACATTTTTTATCGCTCATAGTGCTACTCGTTTGAATAATAAATGAATTAAAATACAAAATCTATTCTGAATACGCTGCTATTAATATATTCAGAATAGCGGTCATATTTTCTGAAAAACGGCTGTTTTTATTCATAGTAACCTGTCAGTGCACTCATATTAACGTGCTTGTCGTCTTGTTGACTACCATTACA
>NZ_DATIRM010000154.1:0-4722 GCF_035469765.1 Psychrobacter sp. | reverse complement strand
ATGGAACAAGAAGCGGATAAGAGCAAAAAATTTGCTCTACAGAAATTTGCCAAAGAGCTATTAGAGATCGTCGATAATTTAGAGCGTGCTATTGAAAATGCAGATGCCAACGACCCAGTTGCTGAAGGTGTGCAATTAACGCACAAAGCGCTAGTCGCTGTACTGACCAAAAATGGCGTAGAAGTGGCTGACCCACAAGGCGAAAAATTTAATGCTGACTTCCATGAAGCTGTTGGTATTGATCCAGAAGCAGAGGCTGACACCATTGGTACTGTCTTACAAAAAGGCTATAGCTTGAACGGTCGTTTACTACGTCCAGCACTGGTACGTGTCGGCCAGTAATGCTTCTAGGTGTTAAACCTTACTAATATAAAGGTTTTTCACAAAAAATCACATGAAAGACAGTTTTTACGTGATTATTGCCTTGAAAAATATGACAGGCAAACCGATATATAGCAATAAGTGACCGACTACGGTCTGGATAGATAAGTTTTTATATTTAAAATAAATTAGGAGTAATTGATTATGGGTAAAGTCATTGGTATTGATTTAGGTACTACCAACTCGTGTGTGGCAGTGATGGAAGGTGACAAAGTTAAGGTCATCGAAAACGCTGAAGGTACTCGTACAACACCATCAATCGTCGCTTATAAAGATGACGAAATCCTTGTTGGTCAGTCAGCTAAGCGTCAAGCAGTAACCAACCCAAACAATACCTTATTTGCTATCAAGCGTTTGATTGGTCGTCGCTTTGATGACAAGGTCGTGCAAAAAGACATCGGTATGGTGCCTTATAAAATCGCTAAAGCAGATAACGGCGATGCATGGGTAGAGGTCAACGGTAAAAAACTTGCACCACCACAGGTTTCTGCTGAAATCTTGAAAAAAATGAAAAAAACAGCAGAAGATTATCTTGGTGAAGCCGTTACTGAAGCTGTTGTAACTGTACCTGCTTACTTTAATGATTCACAGCGTCAAGCAACTAAAGACGCCGGTAAAATTGCTGGTCTTGATGTAAAACGTATCATCAACGAACCAACTGCCGCTGCTCTTGCTTATGGCATGGACAAAAAGCAAGGTGATAGTACCGTTGCAGTTTATGACTTGGGTGGTGGTACGTTTGACGTATCAATCATCGAAATCGCTGACGTTGATGGCGAGCAGCAGTTTGAAGTACTAGCGACCAACGGTGATACATTCCTTGGTGGTGAAGATTTTGACTCAGCGTTGATTGACTTTTTAGTTGCTGAATTCAAAAAAGACCAAGATGTGAACCTAAAAGGTGATTCTCTTGCGATGCAGCGTCTAAAAGAAGCCGCAGAAAAAGCAAAAATTGAGCTATCAAGTGCCCAAAGTACTGAAGTAAACTTGCCATATATCACTGCTGATAGCAGTGGTCCTAAGCATTTGGTTGTTACTATCAGCCGCTCAAAACTTGAGAGCTTAACTGAAGAGCTAGTACAACGTACGATGGGTCCTTGTAAGATTGCGCTTGAAGATGCGGGTATAAAAATCGGCGATATTGATGATGTCATCTTAGTTGGTGGTCAGACTCGTATGCCATTGGTACAGCAAAAAGTACAAGAATTCTTTGGTCAAGAGCCACGTAAAGACGTGAACCCTGATGAAGCAGTAGCAGCCGGTGCAGCTATTCAAGGCGCAGTATTGTCTGGTGAAAAAACTGACGTATTGCTACTTGATGTAACGCCGTTGACGCTTGGTATTGAAACGATGGGTGGTATCTTGACGCCAATCATTGAGAAAAACACTATGATTCCGACTAAGAAATCACAGGTATTCTCAACGGCTGAAGATAACCAACCAGCAGTTAGTATTCAGGTTTATCAAGGTGAGCGTAAAATTGCGAACCAAAATAAACAGCTTGGTCGTTTTGATTTAACAGATATTCCACCAGCACCACGTGGTTTGCCACAAATCGAAGTGAGCTTTGACATTAACGCTGACGGTATCATGAATATCTCAGCGACTGATAAAGGTACTGGTAAAGCACAGAGTATCCAAATTAAAGCGGATTCTGGTTTGTCGGACGAAGAAGTTGAACAAATGATTCGTGATGCTGAAGCCAATGCTGCTGAAGACGAGAAATTCGCTAATCTAGCGCAAGTGCGTAACGAAGCAGATGGTCGTATCCATGCGGTACAAAAAGCGTTAAAAGATGCCGCAGATAAAGTATCTGACGATGAAAAATCATCAGTAGAAACGGCTATCTCTGAGCTTGAAGCAGCTGCTAAAGAAGATGATCATGAAGAGATTAAAGCTAAGCTTGAAGCATTAGACAACGCCTTCTTGCCAGTTAGCCAGAAGATTTATGCTGATGCAGGCGCAGGTAGCGAAGGTATGGATCCAAACCAGTTCCAACAAGGTGCGGATAACGCTAGCGAAAGCAATCAAGCAGATGACGATGTGGTCGATGCTGAGTTCACTGAAGTAGAAGACGATAAAAAATAATTCTACTACTAAGTAGCTAAATAAAAAAACGCATCCTTCGGGGTGCGTTTTTTATGCTATTCAGTTTATAGGGTTAATTTTATATGCTATTAATACGACTACTTCTCACATATTTATGCTTTAAATGCACTCACGATAAGCACGTCATAAGTTAAATTGACATAAGGCTGACCCTCTTTATTCAATTCAGAGAAGTGCTGCCAATAGTCTTGCTCAAATTGTTTTAGGCGTGCCTTGGTCCATATAAAAGGCTGACTACTACTTGACTGCTCTTGCGTTTGATTGGTTGATACTCCTGTCAGCTTCATATGTTTAAGGACGGCGTAGGGATTGGCAAAGGCGACATCAAATCGCTGAGTTGATAGCTTAATATTCTCAAAACCGATAGTTTCTAAGGCTGATTGCCACTCACTGATAGCAGGGTAATGCAGCCCTTGCCCCGTTAATTGTTTAATCTGCAAAAAATTATCTGAGGTAAAGGTATTAAAAACCAGTTGACCTTTAGCTTGTAAGCGCTGTGCTGATTGCGTTACAAAGCTCAACGGATCATCAAACCATTGCACTGCGTTGGCACTAATGATTAGGCTATGTTTGCCTTGTAAATCTATAGTCTCAGCATCACCAATCATTATATTGGCTGTCGGCAATATCGACTGCAATGTTGTCGATTGTTCATTACACAATTCGTTGATGAACCAGTGCTGACTTTGAATATTCGCTGCCAATAAGCGCGTCATCTGACCTGTTCCTGCACCGATTTCTAATACACTTTTTTGTTGGGTATGAGTGATGTTGTTGAGTAAGTGATGGCAGACTTGCTGTTGAATCTTGGCATGCTGATCATAGTCGCTAGCAGTGGCAAAATGGCGCGCGATGGTTTGTTTTCTTGAGCTAAAGGTGTCAGGTATCGTAGAATTTTTCATATCGTTTGTTGCATCCAAATGAGCCAGTTATCGCTTAACGCCAAAATAAAGTAGTCACTAAAAAATAAACAATCGCATTATAAGTGCGCTATCAGACGCTGACAGTCCTCATGGCTAAGCGCTGCATTCATCACTAAGCGAATACGAGCAGTATTGGTAGGAACGGTTGGTGGTCTGACAGGCAATGCATAAAACCCTGCTGCTTGTAGCTGCTTTGCTTTTTCGACAGTCAGCGCATTATCACCCAATATATAAGGCACGATAGGGGAGTCATAGCCTAAATCTTGATTGGTTGATAATACACGATAGCGTTTGGGAATAGCGTTACTAAGCGTGGTAGATAACTGCGCGAGATGGAGACGCTGCTCCGTTAAGCTTGGTATTTTTGCTAAAATAAATCGTGTCCATGCGTGATTGATGGGTGGCAATGCGGTGCTAAAAATAAGCGGACGCATCTGATTAACCAGCCATTGTTTGACAACCTCATCACACATGATATAAGCGCCAATGGACGCAAACGCTTTACCAAAAGTTCCCACCAGATAATCAATATCAGCCAGTGTTTGGGTTTCTTCTGCTAATCCCAAGCCTGTGTCACCTAAGATACCGATGGCATGGGCCTCATCGATATACAACTCAATACGAGCATCTTTTGCTTTTAGTTGTACCAATTGAGCCAAGTCAGCACGGTCACCATCCATGCTGAAAATACTCTCCGTGACAATAATAATGCGCTCAACACTCGAATCTGCTTGCTCAATAAATTTGGCTAAATGCTCATAGTCGTTGTGACGGTAACGACGATAGCTGACCAGCTTACTTTGGCTCAGGCGTATGCCATCGATAATGCTAGCGTGTACCAGTTTGTCTGCCAAAATTATGGTTTTAACTGGCAATGCTGTTAGTGCAGGCAAGAGTCCTATATTGGCATGGTAGCCGCTATTAAATACCAGTACCGATTTTGATGGAGACAGCATTTTTTTATTTACACTGTTTTGATACCAGCTTTGTAGTTCAGACTCTAATGCTTGCAGCTGTTCATCGTTACCTGTTAAAAGCCTAGAAGAGGTAGCGCTCATCCTAGGAACATTATCGACCGGCAATTGACTTAGTTGATTAAGGAACTCGCGCTGCAATTGCTTATCACTGCCCAAGCCAAGATAGTCGTTGCTAGCGATATTAAGTAATCGCTTGCCTTCGCTAATCACACATTGCCCATCATGTTGCAGATTAGGTATTTGACGATATTGCTTCGCTGCTACTAGCGCATCGAGCGACTCTTGTAGACGATTAATGATAAAAGCAGTCATTTTTATCCTTTTGTTTTCTT
>NZ_DATIRM010000153.1:0-10556 GCF_035469765.1 Psychrobacter sp. | reverse complement strand
GATTGACCATTTTTTATTAAGCCTAAAGCGCTACCTTAACTATAGATTGCTTGTGGAATCGGTAGGGCGCGTGCCAATTCGTGAGCTACTTGCTGTGCCGCTAGCGCCAAATCTGTCGCTGGGAGCGGTAGATTCTGTAGCGTTAGATGCCAGTCATCTACTTCTCGGCGCAGATGTGCGACCCATAGAGTCACGCAATCACGTGGCAGCTGTTTTAAGTTGACTTCAAAAGAGCGGTTGCCTTCATCATCGCTGAGATGAATCTCACCCTTTTTAACTCTGGTAAAGGGCTGTCCGTGGTAAGAGTTGGCAATCAAAGCAATGTGCGTGATATGAGCAGGGATTTGATCCAAGTACAGTCTGATTTGCTCGTGATCAAGTGGTGCAAGGTACATTGCTTGATCGCCGCGGTCTTTACCGTTCAGACTGTCGCCTTGGTGGCATATCGATTCGGCTTTGTCACGCAGCTGTTTGAACCAAACGATATCGCTGATGGTGCAATGGTCATCATATAATACGCAAGCCAAATCAAGATCCATCGAGCTTTCGTTTTTTTTAAAGCGTTTTACTAATTTTTTAAATACGCCTTTTTGCTCAATCTTAGTAAATTCATAATTGAGACCAAAAAACAGCGTCCCTGCATCTAGACCCAACCCTCTTAAGCTGTCTGAAAGTAGTGGCGATGGGGTAGTGGTCGACATAGTAATCCTTTGGATGCTTGTTTTTTTATGAATGGGTTAGGTAGCTATATATAAAGGTGTTCGTAAAGGTGGCGTAAAAAAGATTAATTATCATCTAATGTTTTATCTAGTACTGCTTGATGCAGTAGAGCTGGTTTGGCATCCAATAGACCATTACCAAAACCTCGTAACCACCAGACCAGCTGAGAAGTGAGGTTCACCGTTGCTTGTATGGTCAAGGTTTCATCACTATTGATGGTGACAATTTGGTCATCACTGAGCTTACTTTCGGTTAAACTTTTGCCTGCTTGTTTGGTAAATTGTAGCTCAATCGCTGTATATTTGCCATGATTGGGCAGTTGGCTAAATAAGGGGTGGCTAAAGCCCATGCCGCCTGCATCCAGATAGTTATCCAGTTGGAAATTATCAGGCGTTTTTGCCGCGCTCTCTAATATCTCAACACTGGCAAATCGATGTAAGGCAAAGGTGCGAATGATGTTGTCACTGTCATCGATACGGGTCGCGAGCAGATAAATAATCACCCCGCGCTGAATAATGGCGATAGGGTTTAGAGTATATTCGCTGGCTTGGGATTTGTTGCTACGGGTATAACAGGCGTTGATTTGTAATTGATAAAATAAGGCGTGATAAATATTGTCTTTACTGTCTAAATCGATATGCGGGGCAATCAGAGGCTGAGTCGCAGGCTCAATACGAACTCTATCAATCCATGAATGGGTCACTTTGCTATTTTTGAGCTGGCGGCGTGCTAAATCAAACCAAGGAAATAGCTCATCAAGGATAACCGGCGGTAGCAGCTGACTGAGATTGGCTTCCACCATATTAAAGGCAACCGCTTGTGATAAGTTCATATGCGGTAAGCTTTGTAGTGGTGCATCATCTTTCCAGCGCCAACCTTGTGGATTGGCATTGTTTTTTTCGATTGGAAAGCGTTTGGCAAGGGCGTTTAGGTCGCGCTGTACAGTACGCAAACTGATATCAAAACCTGCCAATATCAGCTGTTCATAGACATGGGTTGTGCCGACCCAACGATTACGCTGTAATTGTGACAACACTTGCCACTGCCGCGCTGTTGTTGCGGCGCCGTGACGACTATCCGCAGTATCATCAGCAGCTTTATTGTCTAAAGGCGCAACAGTATTCGCCTCTGCATCGGTTGCGATTTGAAGGTCGAGACTATCAGCATTGGTATGAGCAGTGTCGATATGAGATACAGTCATGAAAAGATAACCTTTGTAAAGTCACGATTATAAAGTCAGCGGGTCATTCACGTTAGTATGAGCATGGCAGGATATCAGAAGATTATCATTACAGAAAAATACCCTAACGTCTAGCGTGCTTAATCTGTGAGGATTTTTTCTATGATGATGTTATTGTCCTCTTTAATGACCTTGTCTTTCTTGGCTACTTTTTTATTATCTTCTTTTTTTTGGCGTTTGGCTTTGCGCTTTTTTTTGGCTTTTTTTTTCGATTTCTTATCGTCAATATCATCATCTGCATTTTGGTTTTCATCCCATAGCATCAAACGACTTAACACTTTACCAAACAGTGTCTCTTTGCGATAGCGACCTTTTTTATTCATCGTATCGATAGGTAAGCCTGTCATCAAGGTAAGCGCTTCATTTAGCGTATGCACGCCATAGATATGAAAGCTGCCCGATTTGACAGCGGCAATGATATCGTCACGCAGCATGAGCTGCTTAACGTTTGCCATAGGGATGACCACGCCTTGCTTTCCGGTTAACTCTTGCTCGCGGCACGCATCAAAGAAACCTGCAATCTTGGAGTTGATGCCACCGACGGCTTGCACTTCCCCAAGCTGATTCATGGAACCTGTAATCGCTAAAGATTGATTGATGGGTATGTTTGCTAAGGCAGATAATAGAGCGCAGCCTTCACTGACGGTTGCGCTATCCCCATCAATATGCGCATAGCTTTGCTCAAAAGCCAGTGCAGCACTAAAGTTTAGCGCATGGTGCTGACTAAATAATGCTCGTAGATAGCTGGTCATAATCAGCATACCTTTGGCATGTAAGCTACCGCCCAAATCAACATCGCGCTCGATATCTAAAATCTCACCAGCACCGATATTTGGCTGGATGACTGCCGTGAGACGGGCAGGCATACCAAACTCACTATCGGCATAACTCACCACGGTTAACGCATTGACTTGTCCAACTGCATCTCCTTGAGTCTGGATAAGCTGTTGCCCGTTTTTGAGTTCATCCCAATAGAGGTCGCGCAAATACCCTGAGCGCTCGTCCATATCTTCAATGGCTTGTATCACGTGCTTGGCACTGACAATATCTTGTCCGCCCAAACGCGCATGGCGGTTGGATTCATGCAACAGCTTAATCAGTAAGTCACTATGTAGACTCAAACGGTCTTGATCTTCTGCTTGCAGGCTTAAATGCTCAAGTAGGGCAGCCTGAGCCCTCCTATCAAACGGATAAAGATTGGCATAATCGATGATGTCTGCCATTTTGCCAACTAGCGCTAGCTCGTGTTCATGAGTACGCACTACATCATCGTGAAAATCAGCACGCACCTTAAACACCGCATCAAACTCGGGCTCAAGCTCTAATAGTTCATAATATAAGTCAGCTTCACCCAACAAAATGACCTTTATATCAAGATCAATCGGCGCAGGCGATAGCGATAAGCTACCTGTTAAGGTCAGCATTTGCTCAAGGCTAGACAGCTTTATTTTACGAGATTGCAGCGCACGCTTAAGACCTTGCCATGCATAAGGATGCTCAAGCAGATGGCTGGCTTCTAATAGCAGATAGCCGCCATTAGCGCGATGTAAAGCGCCCGCACGAATCATACTAACATCGGTAGTGACTGTGCCTAATTGGGTAATTTGCTCAACATGACCTAAAAGGTTTAAATGAGTTGGCAAGTCTTCAAAGATAACTGCCGCACCGCTGTCGGGCTCATGACTAATAATAACATTGACGGCATAGCGGCTTGGCGTTGTGGCGAGTAGCGCTGTCACAAACTCTTCATCGTCACCATTGACGATACGCTCGACATGAGCAACCATATCAGCAAAGACCGTTTTTAAATACTCAACGACCAAGGGTTGAGCACTAAACTGCTCATAAATAGGGGCAAATAGTGGCTGTAGCGCTCGCTCGGCAATATTGCGATGCAATAATTCAATCGCATCATTGGCCTCGTCTTCTAATTGCTCTAAAGCAATGGTCATCTGACTGAGACGCTTTTGCATGTGGTTTTTTTGCGCAAAATTATTCAGTTCAGTCTCATATTCACTGCTGTATGCGCTATTATCAGCTTCAGTATCGCAAATATCGATGCTCGCAGTATCCGCTTTCTTATCGCGATTTAGTATGTTTTTATCTTTAGCAGCAGTGTCACTATTTTCTGTCGCAAGCTGGTTTGGATGAACAAAAACGGCTTTATTGTCAAATGAGCGGAACGTCAACGCTAGGTCATACTGTTTGCCTTCAGCATTGAGCGCATCATAAGCGTGACTTTCTTTTTGATGGGTGTCATTTTTGATGGCTTCAATTTTGTTTTGATACTGATCGCTACGAAAGCGTTGGCTCAGACGTTTTTTGGCTTGCTGCCATAAGTTATTGACCTGTTGTTGTAAGATAGCTGCCTGACCCGCAGGTAAACGCAGTGCCAGTGGTGTACGAGGATCGGTGAAATTGTGGACATAAGCCCAATCATCCGGCGTCGGTGCATCAGCAGCGATAAGTCTGAGCAAGCGACTAATTACGGTACGTTTACCCAAGCCATTTTCGCCCGCTGCAAACACATGGTAGCCACTGGCATGGATATCGAGTGCCGTATGCAATGCCTTTAGCGCCCGCTGTTGCCCAAAACCGATGTCCAAATCTGGCGCGCTACGAGTATCTGCCGGCAATAAGCTGGGTTTACTATAACGTTTAAGCTGGTTTGCTGCGACAAGGCAGCGCTGGGAGACCTCTATAAATATAGGGTGCGGAGTAATAGGTGTATCAGCATAGTCAAGATTATTTTTTTGTTTTGTCAATTTACGAGCAGACTTTTTACGGTTTGAGTGTTTATCCGATGGCTTCTTATCCAATGATTTTTTATTGGCTGACGGCTCTTTAGAGGGATGCTTGTCACTTGAGTCGCTAGCCGGCATTACAGCATCTACGGTGTCGCTGACATCTTGTTGGTCTTTATTCATTGGCGTATTTGGCTGTTCTGTCATAGGGATAGGGTCAGTCGCTTAAAGTTATTAAATGGTGATTGATTTTGAATATTTTTTTGATATAGCTATTGATAGATTAGGGTTCATATTAATAGAACATCTTACTAGATATCGCTATTTTTTAAAGCAGTCATTGAGCGCAATTTTGTATCATAGAACGTAATGTCTTAGCGTATAAATTTTACTCATAGTAACTTTGAAACGACAGTCAAGGCAGAATAACGGCTCAATATAGGCGCAGATAGTATAAGATGGCGTACATTAGCGCAATCTGCAACTATTCAATAAGCAGCCTGCATGATAAAATAGACGGTTCACATGTCAAAACTGGATAAACCCTTGTATGTCAGACTCTACTAAAACTGCTTTATCATCTGCTAACACGGCAAGTATCCGTATTGACCCAACCGGCTTTGTGAAGCTTGGTGACAAGCTGCCGACATTGGCGAATATCTTAGTGCAAGCGATAGATGAGCTGGGTCTGACATTGAGCGCCCAGCAGCAGCGCAGCTTATTATTGTATTTAGACCAGCTTTTATTATGGAATAAAGCGTATAATCTGACCGCGATTACTGATCCAGAAGATGCGCTCATCAAACATGTCATCGATTGTTTGGCTATTATAACCCATTTACCCTCGGGGTCGTTGCTCGATATTGGTACTGGTGCAGGTTTACCTGCAGTGATTATTGCCATTTGTCAGCCTGAGCGCTCATGTACAGCGCTTGATAGTAATCAGAAAAAAATTCGCTTTATTAAACAAGTTAGCAGCGAGCTTGGTTTAAGTAATATGCAGCCTATTGCATCGCGTATTGAGGCGCATGAAGCAAGCTATGATGTGGTCACCTCACGCGCGTTTGCCAGTTTGATAGATTTTGTTGCAGTTGCTAAACCAAGGTTAGCGGACAATGGTCACTTATGTGTCATGAAAGGCAAGGCGCCTAGCGAAGAGGAGCTGCAAGCCTTAAGTAACGACTGGCAGTTTAAGACGATTAAGCTCAAGGTGCCACGTTTACATGATAGTCGTCATTTAATTGAATTATCTTATAAAAATGTCTAAGCTATGCGCACGCCATTCACCATGAAACACTATTAATATGATGGTGAAACGTTATCTATGCCCATGTTTATGACGTCTAAGCGAAGTAACGCATCTATCAAGCTATATTAAATCAGCCTATGCAGAGTCAGGTATGGGCTGTTAATAGCCGCTTAAGATAAAAGAGTGCTTCAGTAAAAAATCAGTAACAGATCCTAATTAAATTGAGTGAGTGTATGGAAATCATAGCGATTGCGAATCAAAAAGGCGGTGTGGGCAAAACCACAACGGCGGTAAATTTGACCGCCAGCTTGGCTGCCAAACGCAAGCATGTACTGCTGATTGATTTAGATCCACAGGGTAATGCCACCAGTGGTACAGGTATCGATAAGAATGAGCTCGCACTAACGATAGCAGATGTGCTGCTTGATGGCGTGTCTTTATCTGATGCTATTGTCAGTAGTCCTGCAGGGTTTGATGTCATCGGTGCCAATCGTGATTTGGCAGGTATGGATATCACTTTGATGAGCAAAACCAACAGCCATGAGTTGTTTAAAACGGCAATGGCAGATTTAATTGATGCGCAAATAGCGGCACAGAAACCTGCTTATGATTATGTGATTATAGACTGCGCCCCAAGTTTAAACTTATTGACTATTAATGCTTTGGTCGCCACTGACGGTGTCATTATTCCGATGCAATGCGAGTATTATGCGCTAGAGGGATTGGCGGATTTATCGCAAACGATAGAGCGCTTGACGGAATTGAATTCTAAGCTATACATTCGTGGCGTGGTCAGAACGCTATTTGATGCACGTAACACGCTGGCTCGCGATGTATCTGCTGAACTAGAAGCACACTTTGGCGAAGTTATGTATACAACGGTTATTCCAAGAAATATCCGTTTAGCAGAAGCGCCTGCTCATGGTTTGCCAGTCATCGCCTATGAGAAATGGTCAAAAGGTTCACGTGCTTATCAGAAACTGGCCGCTGAAGTCATGAAACAAAGTCGTTAGTTATTTGGTTATAAGAGAAAATGATCGATTATAAAAAAATAACGGGTCATCAGAGCAATCAGCCAGATAACAAAACGGTGCATATCGTATTTATTATTGAATTTAAAAACATTTGGCTTTTATTTTAGCGTTAGAGGATAGGTAATCATGGCGAAGAAAAGAGGGTTGGCTGCCAATCGAGGCTTAGACGCCTTATTAGGGTCAATCAAAAAAGAAAAGCAAATTACCGCCTCTGCCTTGCAAGACGATATGGTTGCGCGCGAGCAGGCTGTGCTATCTGATACTGTTAATGCAAAGACGCCTATCAAAACGTCTGAAACCAAGACGTCTGAAACGCCAGTCAATATTAAGTCCCCCAAGTCTACTACCAATACAGCTGCTTCTGAGCCAAAAGATAATAGCCCGCGTAAAGCCCGTGCAGCGCGCACCCTAAATAAAAGTGCTGCCAATGGCAATCGTGTGAACGTGAGCGAAAATAACGGGTCTGAAGACCAAATCAGTTTGGTGCAAATCGATGTTACCCGTTTGCAAGCCGGCAAGTATCAGCCGCGCCGTGATATGAGTGAAACAGCACTTGCAGAATTGGCATCTTCTATTGAACAGCATGGCATTATGCAGCCGATTGTCATTCGTCCATTACTGGCTACTGAAGACAAGAGCGAAGCCTTTGTGACTCATGAAATCATCGCCGGTGAGCGCCGCTGGCGTGCGGCAAAGATGGCAGGCAAATCAGTTATTCCAGCGATTGAGCGTGCTTTGTCAGACGAGCTTGCGATAGCCCTTGCATTGATTGAAAACATCCAGCGTGAAGACCTGTCGGTGATTGAGCAAGCAGCAGCGTTACAGCGTTTTCACACAGAATTTGGTATGAGTCATGCCATGATTGCTGAAGTCGTTGGCAAAGCCCGTACTACAGTATCAAACCTTCTGCGCTTAAATCAATTGCACGACACGGTCAAAGATCATTTGGCGACCAGTGCTCTAGACATGGGTCATGCTCGTACTCTTTTAGCACTATCGTCTGAGCAGCAGCCTATCATCGCTCAAAAAATCATCGATGGTGGTATGACGGTACGTGAAGCGGAAAAGCTTGTTAAATCTATTTTGCAGCCAGCACCAAAAGCCAGTCGCACCGAACAAGCACAGTCTCGTGATGTCGAACGTTTAACACAACGACTAACGGATATGCTCGGCGCTGAAGTGAAGCTTAAGCATAAAAAAGACGGGCAGGGCAGCGTTGATATATTCTTCCACAGTCAAGATCAATTAGCTGCTTTAATTAAGCATATAGAGACACAGGCTTAAGGTATTGAATACCTTTTTCATGCCTATCTAAATACTATTGATGACCGCTAGTTTTATCAAAATATAAAAGAGAGTTGATATGTGGGAGTTGGTAAAAGCGGGTGGTTGGCTGATGACACCTATCGTGTTGTGCTCGATTTTGGCATTAGTGATTATTATTGAGCGTAGCCATACGTTACAGTTTAATAAGGTTGCCCCTAATAGATTGCGTGAGCAGCTGATAACGCGACTCCGTGAAAATGGTGATATCGGTCGTATGCAGCTGATGAATGTCAAAGAAAAGACCGCGCTAGGTGATATTTTAGCGACTGGCTTACTTTATCGTCAGTACGGTTTAGACTCTATGACCATGCATATGCAAAACCGTGCCAGCGTACAAGTGCATCAGTTAGAAAAAAACATCAATATGCTCGGTACCATTGGCGCAATTGCACCATTGCTTGGCTTGTTGGGTACAGTACTGGGTATTATCTCCTCATTCTTAGCAATTACTGATGGTGCGATGCAGGACCCAACGATGCTTGCTGCTGGCGTGTCACAGGCATTGATTACCACTGCTGCTGGTATGATTGTGGCTATCCCAGCACTGGTTGCCTATCGCTATTTTCAGCGCCGTATCATCGACATCAATGCGCAGTTTGAGACGCAAGCGGGGCTAATGATTCAAGAATTATATGACTATCAATTGTTAGAAAATACTCATATTCCTACTGCAACTCAGCATTTTAGTCATGCGTCAGTAGATGATAATATGAAAGATCAGCACTCAAATGAAGGTTTTGGTTTAAATGAAACAGCGACTTTATAGCTGTTTTTTTAGCAGTGCCACACGTAATGGTGTTGTAAAAACCCTATATCGAGCACATTAGCGTCAAATATCGAAGATCACGACTATTGAAGAGAGTGACATGCGCTTTAGAAAACCGACCGTTGAGCCGCTTGAAATTAATCTAACTCCGATGATTGATTGTTTATTGTTTTTAATCATTTTTTTGCTATTAGCGACCTCCTTTAATCACTTTAGCCGCTTAAATATTATTTTGCCTGAAGCGGAAGGGGTAGCACTGACCGAAGAAAAAAACAGTATTGAAGTAGCCGTGCAAGAAGACGGCAGTTATTTAGTCAATGGTATTACGCTTGCCAGTAGCAATGAAGCGGAACTCACCAGTATGTTGCAGCAAGAGGCGGGTAGTAATCGTGATATGCTGTTTGTGATTGCCGCCGATGCCAATGCCACGCATCAATCAGTGGTGCGGGTGATGGATATCGCTGGAAAACTGGGTTTTTTAAATATAAACATCAGCACTGTTGTCCCGCTTGGTCAAGCGTTACCACAATCTGTGTCACCATAATTTTTATGGTAACTGATAAAATGGTAAAGCTTACTAAGCGCTATCATTGCTTTTAAAGATTTTACTGTTTTATCTTATAATCAATTGTCACTACTGCGCCCGTGTATTCATTCCTTTTTCATAGCTAAATTGAGGCTTTTATGAGCCAAGCTTATCGACCTGACTCTAAAAAAACTTCTGCTAAAAATTTATCAGCGGAGTCATCAGGGACGCCTAAGATTAAGACCTTATTGCGTCTATTGAGTTATCTTAAACCGTACTGGTGGGCGTTAATATTAGTAATCATAGGGTTTGCAATTAATGCGGCGACAGAGATTTGGATTGCCAAATTACTGCAATATATTACCGATGCGATTAATCAAAACGATCGGAGTAAACAAGCCTGGTTTCCCGCCCTAATTGTTATGTTGTTCTTTGTCCGCGGTGTGGGAAGCTTTTTGGGTAACTATTACTCAGCATTAGTATCGCGTAATCTCGTGTATGAGATACGTGTAGAGGTGTTTAATAAGCTACTACGTTTGCCAAGCTCATTTTATTTGGCTAATTCTTCTGGCACTATTTCATCCAAGCTTATTTTTGATGTAGAGCAGGTGACGGCAGCCAGCACAGAGTCGATGAAAACCTTGGTACGTGATGGTTTGACAGTCGTAGCTTTGATAGGTTTTTTACTTTATACAAACTGGCGCTTAACTTTGATTTTATTTTTGGTGCTACCACCGATTTTATGGTTGGTTAATTTTGCCTCCAAACGCTATATGAGACTCTCCAAAGGTATTCAGGAAACCATGGGCGGTGTCAGTCATATAACAAATGAGGTTGTTGGTGGCTATCACGTGGTTAAAAACTATGGTGGTCAAGCTTATGAGTCGCAGCGCTTTGATGAGGTATCAAAAAAGAATCTGCGTCAAGGTATGAAAATAGTCGTTACCAATA
>NZ_DATIRM010000152.1:0-4489 GCF_035469765.1 Psychrobacter sp. | reverse complement strand
GCTGTGCAGTCGCTACTTGCTCACTGGTTTTAACAAAGCGGCGTTGACGTTGAGCAAAATCCTCCAGCATAGCAGCAAGCTCATCGACACTAAAATCTGGCCACAGCGTTGGGGTAAAGAACAACTCTGCATAGGCTGATTGCCACAATAAGAAGTTCGAGAGACGGTACTCACCGCCAGTACGTATCAGCATGTCTACTTCTGGCGCATCTGCCAATTGTACATATTTGCCAAGCTGCTCTTTATTAATATCTTCTACTGCCAAATGACCTGCTTGCACCTGCTCTATCAGTTGCTTGGCGGCATGAGCAATATCCCACTTTCCACCATAACTGATAGCAATGACCAATGTCATCGCCTCAAAGTCCGCTGTTTTTTGTTCAGCATCTGCCATCAATAATTGCAAGTCTTCACTTAGCTGACTGCGGTCACCGATAAAACGCAGACGAATATGGTACTTAACCATACGAGGCATTTGTTCATTGATGGTTAAGCTCAGCAAATGCATCAGCAATGCCACCTCGCTTGGTGGTCGCTGCCAATTTTCACTTGAAAAAGCAAATACTGTTAAAACCTCAATGCCCGTACTGACGCAATACTCAACAATAGGGTCTAGTGCGTCTTTGCCAGCTATGTGCCCCTGACCTTTAGCCAAATTATTGAGTTTACCATAACGATTGTTACCGTCCATGATGACAGCAATGTGACGTGGAAGAAGGGCTGGATCTAAAGTATCTGACATAGTCATAGGCTAACTTGCTTGTTGTTGGGGTAAAATAATCATAATGCACGACACGCTATATAAAAATCCTAGCACATATTTTATATGGCAATGATATAAAATACTTAATCGTCTATACGACAACAAACAGCCAATAGCAATATGATACTGGCTGTTTGTTTTAAGTGACTGATTCTAGAAAATAACATATTGATAGCGCATCATTTTTGATAGCAGAAAAGCGTACTTATACTTCCATTAAATCGCTTTCTTTTTTGCTCAGACGGCTATCGATGGTTTCAATGTATTTGTCAGTGATTTTTTGAATGTCATCACTGGCACGGCGCTCATCATCTTCTGAAATTTCTTTCTCTTTTGCTAACTCTTTAATATCATTCATCATATCACGGCGGATATTGCGAATAGAAACGCGGCTGTTTTCTGCTTCCCCACGTGCCAATTTTTGCATATCACGGCGCGTCTCTTGGGTTAATGCTGGCATAGGCACACGAATCACATCAGCAGTCATTGGATTTAGACCTAAGTCTGCTTCGCGAATGGCTTTGTCGATTGCTTGTACCATGGTACGGTCAAACGGCTGCACCAGTAAAGTACGTGAATCTTCAACGTTGACGCTCGCTACTTGGTTTAGCGGCGTAGCAGAGCCGTAATAGCTGACCATCACGCCTGATAACATACCTGGATGCGCGCGTCCCGTACGAACTTTGCTAAAAGTGCTTTCAAGCGCTTCCAAGGTTTTTTGCATGCGTGCTTCGCCGTCTTGCTTAATCTCATTAATCACTATGTATCCTTATTTATCGATACCGATAAATCATTTATTGTTTATTATAAAAACTATTCAGGTATTTTCACAGATAAGTTAATCGTCTTGATTTCACTTATCTTTTGTTATGTTTTTGTGTGCGACACTAATGATAGACGCGTGTGCCTTCATTCTCACCCATCACAACATTTAATAAGGCATTGGGCTTATTCATATCAAAAACTTGCAATGGCACATCGTGCTCACGGCATAATGCAATGGCGGTTAAATCCATCACGCCAAGTTTTTGCTCTAACACTTCATCAAAAGTTAAACCATCGTACTTAACCGCATCAGAATGTAGGCTTGGGTCTTTATCGTAAACGCCGTCTACTTTGGTGGCTTTTAATATCAAACCCGCTTCGATTTCAATACCACGTAAACAAGCAGCGGTATCTGTGGTAAAGAATGGGTTGCCTGTACCGGCAACAAAAATGCATACTTCGCCGTTTTTAAGATAACGAATCGCATTACGACTGCTATAACTTTCAGTGACTTCACCGATTGGCAAGGCTGACATTAGGCGCGTTTTGATATTACGGCGCTCAAGCGCATCACGCATTGCAAGACCGTTCATAACGGTTGCAAGCATACCCATTTGATCGCCTGTAACGCGGCCGACCAAACCCTCTTTTTGTAACTGCGCACCGCGATATAAGTTACCACCGCCAACCACAATACCCACTTGTACACCAAGTCCGCGCAAATGAGCAATAGACAAGCTCATCTTATCAAGAACTTCGGTATCAATACCCATATCTTTAGTACCGGCTAAGGCTTCACCAGAGAGTTTTAGCAAGATACGAGAATAACGCGGGTTTTTGTCAGACATGAGGTCACCTTGTTAGCATTAAATTATAATTAAAGTTATCGGTAAAATACAAATAGAGTTTGCTTTGAGACTTGACGCTAGTGCGATACTGAATAATAAGCAGTTACAACAGTCAAATTGCGCTAATTGTAGCAAAAACTGCCCACTGTTGGGCAATTTTCACTGACATATTATGTGGAAGCTTTAAGCTTTATAGCTGGCAAATAAGTCATATTCGCTAGCATCGTCGATAGTGACGGTTAAGAACTGACCAACTTTGACCTGAGTGTCAATATCATCGACATAGACATGACCGTCAATTTCAGGCGCATCAGCATAACTACGGCAAATCGCAACGCCCTCTTCTGCATCTATTTCATCAACCAAGACCATTAAAGTCTTGCCAATTTTCTCTTGCAGTTTTTGTGCTGAGATATCTTGCTGTAGTGCCATCAAGCGCTCATAGCGCTCTTGTTTAACGTCTTCTGGTACATGATTTGGCAAGTCATTGGCGACCGCACCTTCAACTTCAGAATAGGTGAATGCACCAACGCGATCAAGGCGGGCTTCAACTAACCAATCAAGCAGGCATTGAAAATCTTCTTCAGTTTCACCAGGGAAGCCAACGACGAACGTTGAGCGAATGACGATATCAGGACAAATCTCACGCCATGCGTGAATACGTGCCAAAGTATTTTCGCTATGCGCAGGGCGTTTCATGGCTTTTAGGATGCGATGACTGGCATGTTGGAAAGGGATATCCAAATACGGTAATAGCTTTTTCTCGCCCATTAACTCAACGACTTTATCCACATGTGGATATGGATAAACATAGTGCAGACGCACCCAAATACCTAAATCGTTTAACGCTTGGCATAAGTCATAAAACTTAGACTTCAGCGGCATACCATTCCAAAAGCTGGTTTTGTATTTTAAATCCAGCCCATAAGCAGAGGTATCTTGCGAAATAATTAGTAACTCTTTCACGCCCGCTTTTTTCAGCGCCAGCGCTTCGTTCATCACACTATCAATCGGACGCGACACCAAATCACCACGTAAACTTGGGATGATGCAGAACGTGCAACGGTGATTACAGCCTTCTGATATTTTTAAGTAGGCATAATGGCTTGGGGTTAACTTGATACCCGCCTCATTAATCAAATCTATTTTTGGATCATAACTGGCATCCAAACTGCGATCAGGCTTGGGCACATGTAGTGCCACTGCTCTAATAACTTCATCATAAGCATGAGCGCCAGTCACGGCTAGTACGGCAGGGTGCATTTCACGAATTTTATCCGCTTCTTTACCCAAACAGCCCGTCACGATAACTTTACCGTTTTTGCTGATAGCCTCACCGATGGCATCGAGCGACTCTTGTACCGCTGACTCAATAAAGCCGCAAGTATTGACCACTACTAAGTCTGCGCCTTCATAATCACTGGCTACTTGATAGCCATCACGGCTAAGCTCTGTGATAATACGCTCACTATCGACCAAGGCTTTTGGACAACCAAGTGACACGAACCCAATCTTCGGTGCAACATTAACAGGTGCGTTGGTCGTTGCTGCTGTCGCTTTAGTTGACGCTGCTGAAACTACCTCACTGCTTTGCTCGACACTACGATTTTGATTATGATTGGCTTTATGATGGTAAGGTTGAACACTGTCCGTCGAGCTTTGCGCGGGCGTTGCTGTCGGCTTAGCAGGATTAAAGAGAGTGGCAGTGTCTTTTGGCATAGAAGCTGATGATGTAGAAGCTGGCTGTGAAGGGGCAATAGTCGTATTAACGGACTCGGTAGAAATATTGGGCATGGCTAACCTTGCTAGAGATAAATTGGCTGTGCGCATTGTACGTTTTTTTTGCAAAAATCGCCAGTTTTGCCGCTCTATAGTGTTGATTTATGGTTAAATATTATATCGAGCCTCTATTTATCTAGGTATTACTCATGACCGCTGATTTTATAAGCGCAAAACCAACGCCTGACTTAGCCTTTATCTCACAGCATTTGTTTACGGCTATCTTGTGGGTCAACGATGAATTGTCTATTAGTTGGCTAAACACCCAAGCTGAGCAGTTACTAGCGATCAGTAGCGGACGCTTGCTTAACCAGTCTATATTGATGCTACTTGC
>NZ_DATIRM010000151.1:0-11219 GCF_035469765.1 Psychrobacter sp. | reverse complement strand
AACAAGCGCAAGCACTATTGTCAGCCAGTGAGCATCTAGTAAGTAACAATATAAAGACCTTAACGGAGCGCACCGGACTTAGCGCATCGGACATCACACCCGCACTTACACTGCTCCGGACGTTAAACCCGTCTCCTGGTTTGCTGTTTCAAAGTCGTCAACCTGATTATACACAGCCGCCAGACAGCTATGATATTCCCGATGTATTGGTGACACCCATTCGTCAACGAGCCGCAGATAAAAATGCAGATTCGGGGATAGAAGAGGCTGGCTGGCAGGTACGTTTGAATCCTGAAACTCTACCAAAGCTGAAGGTCAATCAAGAATATGCTAACTTGGTTAAGCGCGGTGATGACAGCCCTGATAACCAATATTTGCGTGAAAACCTTACTGATGCGCGCTTATTTATTCGCAGTATCGAGGAGCGTAACCAAAACCTATTAAAGGTGGCAACCAGTATCGTGCGCTACCAGCAAGAGTTTCTGCAATATGGCGCCACTGCCATGCAGCCGCTTATTCTAAAGGTGATTGCAGACGAGGTTAATTTACACGAATCAACGGTCTCGCGCCTGACTACCAGTAAGACTATTTTGACACCGCAAGGTCTATTTTCGCTCAAGCATTTCTTCTCATCGCATGTCAGTAGCAGCGATGGTGATATCTCATCAACTGCTATCAGCGCAATGATTAAGCAGCTGATCGCCGGTGAAGACTCAAAAAAGCCACTCTCCGACAGTAAGATAAAAGATTATTTGTTGGCAGAAGGTATCGATATTGCTAGAAGGACGGTTGCTAAATACCGTGAAGCAATGAATATAGGCTCATCTACGCAGCGCAAACAAAAATATTAATGCTCTGAATTCAATAAGTTATCGATATATGAAGTTCATCGCCAAAAAATTTCATACCAAGCATAAAAAATAAAATTTTTCGATTATATAGAAACAATAAGGAAACAACAGATTTTATTACATTTACTTACAATATAGAGCCTTGCTACTATCAGGTTTTCATGACAAATTAGAGTCATACCAACAACAAAATCTAAGTGTCGATTTAGCAGATTTATACAGCAAGTGACTAAGGATAATATAAAAAAGACGATACAAGGACATATCGAGATTTTACTAAAAGTACTGCTGTTAAAGGTGTTGAGATCGCAGATATAGGATTTGTTCGTGGTAAGGCAGGATGATAATGGTAGTAATGCTACCTCATCTGTTGATTGTAAGTACTAATAAAAGGACGATAATATGAATGTTTCTATCAGTGGTCACCATATCAGTATTACCGATGCCATGGATTTAGCAGTTCGTGAAAAACTTGAAAAAGTAGAGCGTCACTTTGATCAGATTCAGAGTATTCAAGTTATTCTATCGCTAGATAATAGCGGTCCTACGAAAAGCCATAAGGCTGAAGCTATCATGCGAGTCTCGGGTAAAGAGATGTTTGTCCAAGCTCTTGATGACGATATGTATAAAGCCATAAATGAGATGGCAGACAAACTTGATAGACAAGTACGCAAATATAAAACCAAATTGGAGAGTAAGAAAACTCAGGGTTCGGGGCGTAATGAACGCTATCCAGACGTCACTCCTGCTGAAGAAACAGTGCCAGCAGCTTAGTAGTCTCATATATTGTCGCCATTTAATAATGCTTAGCTAATAAATAACGTATAAAAAATTTAAAAATAGCAGGTTTATTAAATTGGAAGACCTATTAAATGTATTGTTATTCGCAATGAATTTGAATGACAATAAATTTAAATAGATGACAGGCTCAAAAATGAGCAAGCATGAGACACTAAGTAAAAAAAGACCTCAGACGGATTATCGTTGAGGTCTTTTTTATGGAAGCTTCTAAATAAGTAAAGGTTAAAAAACTATTTATAAAAGTATGCACTCTTAAACGCTACTGTTGAATAACTTAGCCGCCGCCTACCGCTTGCACCACTTCAATAGCCATGCCTTCAGTAATAAGTAGCTTATCAAGCTCACTCTTTGGAATCAGTTCGCCGTCAACTTCCACTGCATAACGACCCTGACTAAGCCCGAGCTCATTGATGACCAGTTGTACCGTTTGATGAGTGGTTTGTAGCTTCTTACCATTAACACTAATATAGCTCATGTTCTGTGTTCCCTAATAAACCAAGATTCCTTTTGCCTATCTTTATCCGTCTGATTCTATTGATAGGTGTGGCTGCCTGCCAAATACAGCTATAACTAGATATGTTTATCATTAATACTAAATAATCAGCTGTTTGTTAAGCGGGCTGAAGAGACAGCAAGCCATAACCAACCAATAATCATAAGGGTACCACCAATAGGCGTAATCGCGCCAAACCAACGCGGTGCGCCGAGTGTCATAGCATACAAACTACCCGCAAAAATAATCACGCCAATTTGTAATAACCAGGCTGCAGTTTGGGTTGCATAATTCAGCCGAATAAGGATGCCTACAAACAATAATCCAAGTGAATGGACAAACCAATATAGGGTTGCTGTTTGCCACCATTCGAGCTGTTGTGTATTGACTATAGCTTTAAGACCATGTGCGCCAAATGCACCTAAAGCAACGGCGATTGCCATATTAATCGCCGCGATACTTATCCAGTTAAACATGGTTGTACTCGTATTGTTGATTTAGGTTTTTCTAGATAAAGGAAGTCATCTTATTGAATGTCATCAGGCAAAATTACACTATCTATCGTCATGGCTTCACGGATTTTATCCATGGCATTTTTTTCGATTTGGCGTACGCGCTCAGCAGAGATAGAGTAGACCGCTGCCAGCTCGTGCAAAGTAGATTTTTGCTCAGATAACCAACGCTGCTCGACGATATCACGCGAGCGATCGTCCAAGGTATCCATTGCAGCAAGCAAGGCAGACGAGTTGTTTTCTTCCCAATCAGACTCCTCGACCATTTCAGCCGGATCAATACCATCTTCTAAAAACAGCTGCGGTGCATAACGTCCGTCGTCATCATCACTCGACTGCGCTTCAAATGACGCATCGTAAGAGGTGAGGCGCGACTCCATCTCAAGCACTTGCTTACGAGTCACATTTAGGTCATTAGCAATCGCATCAGCTTCCTCAATCGTCAGCTGATTATTGGTCTTTTTGAGGCTACGTAAGTTAAAGAAAAGTTTACGATGAGCTTTGGTCGTAGCAACTTTTACGATACGCCAGTTACGGATAACGAACTCATGAATCTCAGCCTTGATCCAATGCACGGCAAATGATACTAAACGTACGCCTTTGTTTGGATCAAAACGTTTGACCGCTTTCATCAGCCCCAAATTGCCTTCTTGGATTAAATCCGCTTGCGGCAGCCCATAACCTGAGTAGCTGCGAGCGATGTGAATGACAAACCGCAGGTGCGACATGACCAGAAGACGTGCCGCTTCCACGTCACCTTCATCATAGTAGCGATGGGCAAGCTCTTGCTCTTGGGCTGGGGTCAAAATAGGAATTTGGTGGACGGTATTAATATAAGCGCCCAGATTTACCCCTGGTGCAGACAGATGCGTTGGCATAGCCGGCACCAAGTCACGCGTACTGGTATCACCAAGCGCACTGGCATCATAAGGTGGACGTTCAGCCGCCGCTTTTAATGCTGCATCGCGAGCTTCATTTTTTTCAGGAGCGACGCTGTCTTTTTTACGGGTATTTGCAGCGTTAGTAGTATTAGCCATATTCTTGACCTTGATTAAATAGATAAGCAAACAGTCAGATAAAAATCTTTATAGTTGTAATTGTAAAGGATAGCGACGCTTAGTTGCTATCAGTTTTGGTAATGATGAAGTGATATATTGTATCAACAGAATATTTAGACGGGCTGTCTTTTGCTACAGCATTGTCTGATAAGGTTGCTTGATTGATGGTAAGCGCTAATGGGTTAGGGTTATCTGTTTGCAGGCTTTGCTGACAAAATGCCATGATGTCAGCTTGCGAGTTTGGATCGGTTGCCACCACGTATAAGGATTCTCCAGCGACCACACTACGTAATGCCACTTTGGTTTTTAACAGCGGCATCGGGCAAGCAAGTCCACGACCATCGACCATATTTTTGATAATAAGTGTAGGTTGACTCAAATCTGTTTTATCATTTGAGTCAATACCATTTGCCGGTAGTAAATCTAACAGCTGCACTATCGAATACTGCGCGCTCTCAGACAAAGTCTCTGCCAAATATATCGGATAAGAGGCTCGTACCATGATGGATGGGCTATCAGCAGACATAAAATAAACCTTTAACGTGTCTATCACTAAACCTAGCGTTTCAGTCTAATGCTTAGAATTACAATATTTATGGATAGTACTATCTTAATATGACACGGCGATTATGCTGGCGTCGCCGACGGTTTTATAAGCAATCATTATAGCAAATTGCCTGTATTCAATTGCAGTTGAATATAATCAACATGGCGTTTGATCAATCAGAATGACTGAATAGCATTTATCTCTATATTTACATATTAGACTTAGCCAGCAGGTTTACATAATCATGTTGCGTAATAGTGACGCCCTGCGGAGTTATTGGTAGCGACAGGCAGACGGCAATTGACCTTCAATAAACAAGCTCGTATAGTCGAAGTACGTTATGATTATGTATATAGGGTACGCACTTGAATCATTCTAAAAGACTGTTACTGCTTAAAAAATCATCCATACAAACAGGTTTATTATCTAAGCAGGTAAACCGTTATTTATCGCCAAGACTTGCGTTAAAATTCACGCTATCAGCACTATTGTTAGCATGTACAAGTGCGTCCTATAGTAAGAGCCAAGCTGTGCCATTAAATTATGATTTATGGCAAACGACTGGCACAGAAGAGCTAAGTTTGCCCAGTTTACGTGGGCAGGGGCTGAGCTTTGATGAGCAATATCAAAATAAATTGCTTGGTGAGTGGTCATTAAGAAACATCAATAGTCGTGTAAAAATGGAGCATGACCCTTGGATTCAAGAAACGGTGAAAGAGCTCACATGGCGGCTCAATGCCCAAGCGCGTCAGCAAGCACCACTCGGTTTGGTCATTATTGATAATCCAAGTATCAATGCGTTTGCGGCACCAGGTGGCGTGATTGGTCTTAATACTGGAACCATATTGGCTGCCAACAGTATGGATGAGCTGGCAAGCGTTGTCGCTCATGAGGTTGCGCACATCAGTCAGCGTCATTATGAGAGCGGTGCTGATGAGCGCAAAAAAGCCTTGCTGATGCAAATAGGTGGCATGCTCGCCGCAATTGCTGCATCGACCGTCGATGGTGATGCAGCCGCAGCAGTTATGATGGGCAGCCAAACTGCTACGATGAATAGCAGCATGGCGTTTAGTCGTAATAATGAGCGTGATGCTGATCGGGTCGGTATGCAAATCATGAACCAAGCTGGTTATGACCCACGCGCGATGCCGCGCTTCTTTGCGACCATGAATCAAAAAAGTCAGATGAACCAGACAGCCAATCAGTTTTTGCCAAGTTTTATCCGCTCACATCCACTGAGTAATGAGCGCTTAAGCGAATCTCAAAGCCGTGCGCAGCGTTATAATGCGCTGCCGTTAAATCAACAGCAGCGCCATCAAGCTTTGTTTGATCTACTTTATTGGCGCGTACAAAGTACCGGAAAGCATGCTTCTGAGACTGCCTTGATGACCGCAGCAAAGAACAGCATCGGGGCAAAGCTTGCGCTGATGCACTGGTATGGAGAGCAGCAGCGCTTTGAAGAGGCTGACAATTTATTTGTGGAGCTGTCTGCATTACCGATAGCAAAGCGCCAAGTACTCGAGCCATTATTGTCCATTACAAAAAGCCAGATTTTAACTGAACAAAGTAAATGGCAACAGGCTGCTGAAATACTAGAGAGTCAGCAGCGCTTGTATCCTGAGCGCCGTGATTTACGTCTGTATTTAGCGGAAGCCTTGACCAACAGTAATCAGCCAACCAAAGCGCAAGCGCTGCTCAAACCATTGACTGAACAGCAGCCAAGCGATCGCTATGCTTGGCAAAGTTTGCAATTGGCTAATGAAAAACTGGCAAAGACCACCGATTCTGCACCGCTAAAAAGTATCGCTACCATTAATGCGCTACGCTACCGCAGTCATGACCAACTATGGAGTGGAAGCTACGAGCGGGCGTTGACTTCTTTGACGCAAGCGAAAAAATTGACAGAAAATTTGCAAAATACGAATCAAGCCAATAGCGCGCGTCCTCTGCTTGCCAACATCAATGCCGAAATCAAAGCCGTAAAAACCGCCAAAGACTTTAAGCCTTAGGCGGTTCTTTGATAACTAACTGCTATAAAGCGCTATATAAAAAATAACGTTGATTTTATCGACTTTCTGTAGTGATTAACCTTGCAGGGCGTCTTTAACGAGCTTTGAGATTAAAGCAGGGTCAGCACGACCAGCGGTTTTAGTTTTCAATATCCCCATCACGCTACCCATATCGCGCATTGACGTGGCACCTTGCTCGGCGATTTCTGCGTTAACTAAAGCAATGATCTCAGCCTCATCCATCTGTTTTGGCATATATTCATTGATAATATCAATTTCAAATTGCTCTTTGGCTGCCAAATCATCGCGACCGTTTTCGGTAAAGATAGTCAGTGATTCATGACGCTGTTTGAGCTGCTTTTGTAATATCTCTAATACTTGCGCATCATCAAGCTCTGTTTGACGGTCAATTTCAATTTGCTTGATAACTGCTAGTACGTTACGCAGTACTTTAACCCGTTCAAGCTCACGTGCTTTCATAGAGACTTTGATGGTGTCAGTCAACGTCTGTTTAATTTGGCTCATTGTTATTATTCCCTATATTAATATGAATAAAAAGTTTATGTAAAAAATCCGCTAATACTTATAAGCCATATAATAGAAAGCTTCAAATGAGGTGATAGCGGCAATAATAAAAATTGTAGCATAAAAAACGCCACTGATATCATTGGATAACAGTGGCGTTAGTGTAGCGCTGGTACTTAGCTAATCGTATGATCGATTAGTACATACGAGTGGTACGAATAGTTTCGCGTTGTAATTTCTTTTTATAACGCTTTACTGCAGCAGCTTTTTTGCGCTTGCGTACTTGCGTTGGTTTTTCATAAAATTCACGCTTACGTACATCTGACAATACGCCAGCTTTTTCACAAGCACGTTTGAAACGACGGATAGCGATATCAACTGGTTCGTTTTCTTTAACCTTAACTGCAGGCATGAAGACTCCTCGATTAGGATGAGATATAAGGGCATTAGTTTGGCTGTGTATTAGTATTTAGCCGTAATATCTCAAGATTACCGGCATCAGCTCAAACTAGGACAATCTTGCGCAATAGCACAAGGGCGCCTATTTTAATAAAAAATTGCAGTAAAGTCAAAGGCTTTTACTTATTAGTCCATAACTATCATTAAGTTGCAAACTGCTATCAGCAATAAGAGCCGTAAGTCATTTATACCTATAACGTTCTTTAGGAAGGATAAACAGGGTTATTTACTAAATAACGTTAGTATAAATAAAACCCCTACTGTCTATAACGGTTTAGGTGGAGTTTATGCTATGATCATTTGCATAATATCAAACGTTTTATATGCACTTTATTAAGGATGTTGGAATGAGAAAATCAGTACTCAATACGGCGCTAAGCACAGTTTTTATCGTCGCTCTTGGTTTTGGTATCAGTGCTTGTAGTAGTGAAAAAGAAGGTGAAGAGTCAGGTCATGTCTTAGCTGTTGATCGTGTTGATGAGGCAGCAGCGCTTGCTCATGAGAATGCACCTGCAGCAGAAAAGATGGATTTCCCAGCAACAGCGCCAATGCCAGCAGCTGACGCGACAACAGATGCGACGATGAGTACTGAAGAAGGGGCGGCTGCAGTAGAGGGAACAGCAGCTGATGCAACGGCAAGCGCCGATAGTGCTGATACCGCTGATACCGCTGTGGCGACTGCCGATACTGCCAATAGTACTGAAATGCCGGCAACGGATGCAGCTGAACCTGCAACCAATTAATCCTGCTTGAGGGCAGTATTCAATAATGAGCGGTGTCACTAACCATCTATAGATGAGGAAATAACCATGACGGTTAAACAAGCTGTAATAAAGAAAAAATCAGTTGTTAAGTTGGCGCTGTCTGGTCTAAGTCTGAGTGCGTTGTTGACACTTAGTGCATGTAGCGGTGGTGATAATACTGCTACTGATGAGCCTGCGGCGGTTAATGAAACCGAAACTGTGGTTGTAGAGCCAGCAGTGCCTGCTGAAGCTGAGCCTGTCGTTGAAGCAGAACCTGTCGACGTACCGGCAGTAGAGCCTGAAGCAGTAAGTGCTGAAGCAGCCGCTGAGCCTGAAGTGTTGGCTGCTGACGCAGGTGCTACATTGTATGAAAAGCAGTGTAAGGTTTGTCATGAAAAGGGTCTATTAGCCGCGCCAGTATTCGGTGATAAAGAAGCATGGACACCACGAATTGCCAAAGGTATCGATACACTACATATGCACTCTGCCAAAGGCTTTAACAAAATGCCTGCTCAGGCAAATGCTGAGGTCAGTGAGGCGCAGGTGCATGCGGCTGTCGACTATATGGTCGCTGCGGTTAGCTAAATATTATTGATTGAAATTTGCTAAACTGACCGCCATTGTAAGCTTACAGTGGCGGTTTTTTGTTAACGACGCAATACAATAAAGATAAACTAACCACATAAGGCGTATTTTTAAAAGCGCTTTTCAGCATGAAGCTGAGCAGTAAAACATGCACAGTAACCAACGATGCAAAGCAAAATATAAAGGCAGATAGATGAAAGTATTAGGATTAGAGACCTCTTGTGATGAAACGGGTCTGGCGATTTTTGATAGCGAACAGATAAATAGTGAGAATAAAGGTCTGCTTGGGCAAGTATTGTATTCACAAATAGAGCTGCACGCCCTTTACGGTGGTGTTGTGCCTGAGCTTGCCAGTCGCGATCATATTCGTAAGCTGGTGCCTTTATTTAATGAGCTTTTGCAGCAATGCAATATGACTAAAGATGAGATTGATGCCATCGCTTATACCAAAGTTCCGGGACTTATTGGCGCGCTTATGACAGGTGCATTGTTTGGTCGCAGTTTGGCTTATGGTCTAGATATTCCAGCGATTGGTGTCCATCATATGGAAGGGCATTTACTGGCACCATTGATGGGTGCTAACCCACCGGCGTTCCCATTTGTGTCGCTATTAGTGTCCGGTGGACATACGCTACTCATTGCCGCTTATGGTATTGGACAATATGAAATCCTCGGCGAGTCCATCGATGATGCGGCGGGTGAGTGCTTTGATAAAGCGGCAAAAATGCTTGGTCTGCCCTATCCGGGTGGTCCTAACATTGCTAAATTAGCGGAAGGTGGCAATCCCGATGCTTATAGTTTGCCTAGACCGATGCTACATCGCGGTTTAGATTTTTCCTTTAGTGGTATGAAAACGGCAGTGCATAATCTGATTAAAGATACCGATGGTTCAGGGGGCTCAGGAAATGCTGCTGATAGCGACCTGCAAGTTCGCGCAGATATTGCTGCCAGTTTTCAGCATGCCGTCGTTGATACCTTGGTAAAAAAATGCGTTAAAGCGCTTAAGCAAGTGAATATGAGCCGATTGGTGATTGCAGGCGGCGTCAGCGCTAATAGTCATTTGCGTAAAACGTTAGAGACTGAGTTGGCGAAGATACATGCGACTGTTCATTACGCACCGCCCGCTTTATGTACAGACAATGGCGCGATGATTGCGTATGCAGGTTATGAGCGTTTACAAGCAGGACAGTCTGATGATTTGGCAGTTACTTGCGTACCGCGTTGGCCAATGACTGAGCTGCCAGCGGTTTAAAGTATTGTCATTAATAAGCGACCTTCTATAGTAACCTCTACCTAATTAAGGATAATTTATGCAGTGGCTTGCTATTGGATTAGGGGCTGCCTTCGGTGCATGCTTGCGAGGTTGGCTGGCACGTTTCAATCCGCTACACCACTGGATACCCCTTGGGACGCTTGGCGCCAATGTATTAGGTGGATTGCTGATAGGCTTGGCACTGGTATGGTTTGAGCGTATGGGCAGTGGCTTGTCGCCCAATATTAGGCTATTTGTGATTACGGGATTTTTGGGTGGTTTAACGACTTTTAGTACCTTTAGCGCTGAAGTATTTACCTTTATCCATCATGGGCGGCTACTGGCCGCTTTGGGCTTGGTTGGTTTGCATGTGGGACTTACGTTATTAGCAACGGCACTTGGGTTTTATTTCTTTAAGTTAGTTTTATAATAAAATTGCAGCAATAAAAAAGAGCCGTATTAATAGTTAATATGGCTCTTTTTTTAGTGAAAATTACTTCTATATAGGTTTTACGATCCCTTCTAATAAGTTGGCAAACCCCTGCATATAAGCAGTATCTTGACTTGACGTACGAGTTGCAGCGTAGAGCTGACAGTAGACACCATCCCCTAATGGGCGTGATACTACCCAGCCTTTTTTCTCATATTCAGCCACGACCCAATCGGGTAATGCTGCTACCCCGCGCTCGCTTGCCACTAGCTGTATTAGCATAGCCGTTAGCTCAGTGGTACGGATAGACTTAAAGCTGACCTGCTTTGGGGTCATAAAATTGGCAATAATATCGAGGCGCTTGGCTTCTACTGGGTAAGCAATCAAGGTTTCCTCAACCAAATCCTCGGGGCACACAAAACGCTGCTCTGCCAAATCGTGAGTAGGCGACAGTACTAACCGACTCTCATATTCGAATAAAGGTTGATAACTGATACCTTCTATCGGCAAATTGCTGGTAGTAATGAGTAGGTCAATGTCCCCCTCCATCAATAAATGATGCGGCTCAGGCTCAAAACCTGTGGCAAAATCCAGCTCCACATCTGACCACTCACGGCGATAATGATTAAGAATGGGCATTAACCAATCAAAGCAGCTATGACATTCTGACGCCAAGCGCAATCTGCCCGCCTGACCATGGGCTAAGCGCTTTAAGTTTGATTTGGTGCGCGTGACCTGCGGTAAAATGCTGTCAGCAAGCGCCAATACCGTTTTGCCAGCAGGTGTAAAGGTCAACGGACGCGTCCGGCGATTGACTAAACTGATATCGTAATAATTCTCTAGCTCTTTTAACTGATGCGAGACGGCAGAGGCAGTGACATGCAGCTCATCGGCAGCGGCAGCTAACGAGCCGTGTGCTCGTAGCGCAGTTAGGGTATTAAGATGACGAAGCTC